>NZ_JASJFE010000045.1:0-3364 GCF_030067735.1 Microcystis sp. M53598_WE2
CTTGTTTTGGTGTGGGGTAAAATCGGTAAGAATAGGCTTTTTCCATATCTCGCATTCTAGCATATATCGTGTAAATGCGCTAATATTTAACGGTAAAGCCGTCGTAGAACGACGGGGTTTCAGACCCAAATTTTCGATGAAAGACATCAAACTCTTAGATCTGGTTGCCATCCTCAACTCCGTCCCTCGGGAGCGATTGACTTTGGTTGAGCCAGATTATGAGGCTGTCCCCAGCTTGCCAAGCGGACAGGTGGGAACGGTGGTTGAGGTGTATGAAAAAGGTTCGCGCTATCAATATTTAGTGGAATTTTCTGACAGTCAGGGGCGGGAATATGCGATGGCTATTCTGCCAGGCGATGAGCTTCTGGTCTTGCATTATGAACTGGAGGCGGCGTAAATTCTGCTTAAGGGAAAACACTTATGGCTCAAGTAAAAGTTTTCTATGAACCGGAAATCGCACTTAACAATTATGTTCTAGCATATATTTTTTTAGTACGGCATTAATTAAAGTCTGATATTTTTTGGGAAATTGCTGTTTATACCAAGCAACAACTGAGGGTTCAAGCTGCAGAGTTACAGGAACTTTTAGAGGAGAATTAACAGTAGCTTCTTGCCAAAATTCGGCATCAGTAGCAGCTACATCTGAATAATCTATATCAGAATCTTTCATCTGACCAAGGATATTTAATTGTTCCTCTCTCGACATACTCATAATAAATTCCCCTTTCCTCTGCATTAGCGCGTCTTGTAGATATAAGCCGTATTTTCTGTTCTCGTAGAGTGTACACTGCAACTAGGACAAATTCTCCTAAAAGTCCCAAAGCGATTAATCTTTCTTCGCCGTAGTCTCTGCGATTATCAGGTTTTGATATCCAGACTCCTGAAAAGATTTCCTTGGCAAAATTAAAGTCGATCCCGTGTTTTTCAATATTGATGTTGTTCTTTTGGTCATCCCACTCGAACTCCATCTTTTCACTCTAACTCCATAAACTAAGAAATTATACTGCGATCGCAAGCGATGTATAATACACCCTCCCAACTACCAAGATAACCTCTAAGTCTAGAAATCATGCCTACCGGGGAGATGCAAGACTTAACAACAGTTAATAAATAATTACCTAACAATGTTAGCGAAATTTTGAACCCTATTACCGAATCTGACACACCGCGCCACAATCCCTCACGGAAGGCGATAGGTCGCCTGAGAAGCAGTAAAACAGGGGAAAATACCTGAAACTCTTTCCCCTGTGAATCCCTAAGCTAGGGAGAAGAATATAAAGATTTATTAAATTGTAGCTTTTGATACAGTTATGGGGGGGGGGAGTGTGTATTCTTCTGCTATCTCCCTTTGGTGTTGGGTTGGGGTGCTGCTTGATCTAGCTACGAGGGAGGGCGGTCGCACTCTTTTCTCATAAGGATTAAATAGGCCATGAAAAAAATAGTACCGTTTTCCATTACTTGCGCCATTCTGCTTGCACCAATGGTAGCAGAAGCCGCTACAATTGCTGGAACATCTATCATTCCTAGCACGACTCTAATTCCTGTGGCACCTTTCTCTCTCAATCAGATTAATGACGGTATCACATCAGATGCTCCACCTTTTAATGGATTTGCATCTAATAGTCCATCAGGAACAATTACCCTAGATTTGGTAGGTGACTATAATTTGACTAGCTTCATCTTATGGAATGATATTAATGTTCTTGCTGAAGGAATTAGTCAATTTAGACTAGATTTTTTTGACAGTTCTAATAATCTGATACCTGTTAGCTTTACCAATACTTTCTTAGCACCCATAGGTCAAGTAGCCCCCGCAACATATAATTTCAGTCAAGCTGTACCTAATGTTAGTCGAGTCGATCTGGTTGTATTAAGCTCTAATATTGGTGTATTTAATAGAATCGAGATTCGTGAGGTAGAATTTACTGGCTCTCCTGCTTCTATCCCAGAGCCAAATAATGTTTTGGGTGTCATACTTTTAGGCGCAGGATGTTTATTGCTAAACAGAAAAAATGGGCGTGGTTCAATGTGACTTGCAGCATAAAATGGCGTAAAAACTGTACGTTCGCTCATTAGTGTCGAAACCTTAATCACTCAGTGCTTAGGTGATTTCCGAGAATAAACTTACCTTCGGCAGAGTTTAACAATGCCAAGCTCTGATAGCAGATAATTGATCCTCTGGTAATTTCTTTAGAGGAAATCACCTTAACCCAGCGGTTAAGTGCCCGAAAGATAGCTCTTGAGAATTGTACTTCTCATTCGCCCATGCCCAGCCACTCGCTTCGCTCGAAGTCAAAAGTCAAAAGGCAAAGGGATTTATAATGTCCAGCACGCTGCCACCGAAAGAAGTAGAACTGGACAGGTAATTTGTCCAAAGTTTGTTATTAGCGTAGTCGATGCTGTCTTTAGAGACTCCCAACCGCATGGTTTAGGCGGACTGAAAGTTTAATTGTCTCCCAATCTTTCTAACAGTTCAGAGCGGGATAAATTCACTAAAGAAAGAAGTAACCCGGTGCGTTCTGAGATGGGAAGTTGGGCAATCTGTTCAACTAGACCAGACAATTCCGAATCTAGGGTTCCAAACCGCCCTTCCAGAAGACTAGCTATCAGCGAGAGTTGTCCCTCTAAAGTGCCTTCCTGTTTTCCTTCTATTTTCCAATCTTCTCGCTGTTTTAGATAGGCTGGTGATAGGTTCATGATGTCCTCCTGTTCCTCGCTACTTAAATTATCTCTCAATTCCAAATTCTTACGCCAGTTGGCTAGAATTTCTAACAAATTTTCTTTAAAAGAGTTATCTTCTGGCAATTGAACTAACTCTTCTACGGCTCTTTTTTGTGTTTCTCCTTTTCCTAAAACCCTCAACCATAAAGTGTCTTCACTCACTGGTAACTGGTGGATGGCAACGATTGCCACTTTGAGGAAGTCAGCTAAAAAGTAAACCCCTTTTAACCAATTCCTCTCATCGCTGTCAGCCCTGAATCCTTGAATCATTCTAGCTGAAAAGGTGGGGGTGAGAATCCATAAAACTGGCAATTCTGCGACCGTCAGAGTTTTGTTTGCCCGTTTCGCCTTTCTTAACAGGTCATTATGAACAGTATATAACTTTGATATACAACTGCGAATCTCTATTTCTGAGGGCGGGTTACGGAAAGGTTCAAACAAACAGGAAGTCGCCGCCATTTTTCCGAGTAAACCTAAAGGGAGTTCGGTCCTTGATGGTGAACTGGCCGGTTCAAACCAGACATCTATTTCTTGAACCTCACTTTTCACTTTCTTACTCTTTTTTATGGTTCCTAGAGGCGCTAACAGTTCCTCTAAATATTCCTTGGCAAATTGGTCGTGAATTTGGCGGGTCATTCTCGGA
>NZ_JASJFE010000408.1:0-1203 GCF_030067735.1 Microcystis sp. M53598_WE2
ACCTGATGGTTTTTTCTAAAGGTGGTAAACGACGTAAATATGGTGGCTCTACCACAAGACATGGGTTCCGTAAAGGAGATTTAGTTTCTTCTCCCAAAGGAATTGGTTATATTAGTGGAGATACCGAAAAACAGCTATCTGTAAGCGATACCAATGGTCAACGATTGGGACAGATAACTGTTAGCAAGATTCAGTTAATCCGTCGTTCTAACGGTTTAATTGTTTCTCGCTAACTTATATAAAGCCGCCCTCCGTTATCGCTAAAGGGCGGGGTTTCAGACCCATTTTTTCGATGAACAGCTTTACTTCTTTGTCCCTGAAATTAACGGGATTGGTTTTCATTATTTCCTTCCTTTTGGATGGGTTTATCCTGCCGCTGCCCTATCGATTCAGTCAATCCCAATGGCAGGTAGGGTTCGTCACCACCTTTGTCGATCGAGGAATTGTTCCTCTCCTGGGTATCGTTCTCGTTTTAATCGCTTACTGGATTGACGCTAACAATAGAGATGTCATTCCTAGAAAATCCCGCTTTGAATTGCGTTGGCCGATTTTTATTCTTTCCACACTGTTAGGCTTAGTTTTTCTGTTGATGATTCCTGTTCATATCAATAATATCAACCAGATTAAAAACAACGCTTTGACTCAAATTGAACAGGGTGTTGACCAGGGGGAGGGACAAATTCAAGCTTTCTTAGCCCAGATAAATACTCTATCGCAAAATCCCCAACTATTAGAACAGCAGATATCTCAGAGAACTCAAGTGATTGAAACTGGTAGTTTCCAAGGACAACCGATCAACACGGAACAGTTACAGACCCTCCGCCAACAAAGAGAACAATTAACTAATTTACGGGATTTATCCAAAAAACCGAAGGAGTTTAAACAGCGATTAGATGAGATCAAAAATGAGCTACAAACTCAGCTGCAAGATCGACGAAAACAGGCAGAAAGCCAAGCTAACTTGGAGGCTTTGAAACAGTGGTTAAGAATTGGTATTCAAAGTATGTTGCTATCGATTTGCTATAGTTTGATCGGTTGGTTAGGCATTCGAGAACTAGGTAGTATAAAAAAACGCACCGCCTAAGAAGGGGGTTTATCTTATTGACATCCTCGCCGCCCTAAAAGTGCGGCGATTCCTAAACCTCACGATTTAAGTTTCTGCTTCCACCACCGTCGCATACCACAGTTAAAAAACCATGTACT
>NZ_JASJFE010000954.1:0-2694 GCF_030067735.1 Microcystis sp. M53598_WE2
ATTAAGAGTGGCTTTTAGGCTAAGTATAATTACTTATCGCGTAAGTGAGATGCTCCCAATTAGTATTTACTGAGCATGATTTTAATATACTATACAATGAGGATAAGCCAGTCCATTGTTTAGATGTAAAAGACCACGACAACTCTGAAATACGAAATTACATAAAAGAAGGCGAAAAATTGGGATATCATGGGAGGTATCTTACAAAAACAAGGAAGACCTGGTACAAAATTGAAAATAGAAAACCAGCTCCAATTTTATTCGGTGTCTTTAGCAGGGGCAGGTTAAAAGTAATACGCAATTTCACAACAGCAATAAATTTTACCTGCTTTCATTCCTTTTATCCAAATAAATTAGGACAACAATTTATTAATAAATTGTTTGTGTATTTGCTGAGTGATATTGGACAGGAAATAATAAAAATCAATAAACGAAGTTATGGTGATGAATTAGACAAGTTTGAACCAAGGGATTTGAACGATAGCCTATGTCCAAGCCAGAAACAATTTGAAATGATCAGTGATGAAGATGCTGAAGAAGTAATTAGTATTGCACAAAATGATCACAAAAAAGCAATTCTCATGAGTAATGCTCTGATCAAAAGACTTATGGACTCCCAACAATGCGCTGCACCGGACGGCAATTCCGCTGCGCTCCATAGCGCGATCGCTATCGATGCAGGGTGCGTTCCCTAATCTGGCTCCTACTGCTGCACCGATAGATTTTTGGGGAACGCACCCTGCTAATTCATTGAAGCAAGTGATTGCCAGCTAACAACGCCTCTGCACACCAACTGCCGAGAGTTAATCGGTTATGATGCTAGAGTTATCCCCACAGTGAACAGCAATCAGTGAACTGAAAACCCACATCTGATCACTAATACCCTAAAACCCCAACACCCAACCCCTGCTATACAATGGTTTTTGACTTGTTTTTTGGAAGGGAACGCTAAACTATGTATTCGATCGATATTACCCTGAAACTCTCGCCCATCCCCATTTCCGTGCAGCGCAAGGAAGAAGCAGCAGCAGACGCTTTGTATCAAACAATTATTAACGCTATGCGATCGCCTAATCCCGAATTATTAGAATTAACCTGCGAAAAACAAACCGATAAAAAGGTGGCGGTTTTGAGCGATCAGATCAGTGCGGTGATTGTTTCACAAAAATCCGGGGCTGCCTCCACCGGTAGAGCGCCGGGGTTTGTCGCTTTAGCCACAGAATAGTTCTTTAATCAGTTATCAGTGAGCAGTAATCAGTAAACAGTAATCAGTGAGCAGTAAAAAGACAGTAGGAAACTTCTATTTAATACTGCACACTTAAAAACTCAAATCTGATAACTGATAACTGATAACTGATAACTGATAACTGATAACTGATAACTGATAATTCATGACTATAAAAGTAACAGACCTCTGCTTTAGCTGGCCGAATGGGAAATCAGTATTAAATGGCTGCTCTTTGCAAGTTCCCAGAGGAGAATTTTGGATGTTGTTGGGGACAAATGGCAGCGGTAAATCAACCCTGCTGCGGCTCTTAGCGGGATTATTAAAACCTAGTCGCGGGGAAATAGAGATACCTAACCCCCTCGGTTTTGTTTTTCAAAATCCCGACCATCAGTTAGTGATGCCAACAGTGGGGGCAGATGTGGCTTTTGGGTTGGTATCCGAGGGTTTATCCACGCCGGCAATTCGGGCGCGGGTGCGGGAATCCCTAGGGGCGGTGAATTTATTAGAAATGGAAAAACGCCCGATCTATGCTCTCAGTGGCGGACAAAAGCAAAGAATCGCCATTGCGGGGGCTTTAGCTCGTCATTGCGAGGTTTTGCTCTTTGATGAACCCACCGCCCTTTTGGATGGTGATACCCAGCTAGAATTAGTCTCTCAAGTGCAGAAATTGGTCAAAAACCGGGGGATTACGGCCCTTTGGGTGACGCATCGCCTGGAGGAATTGGATTACAGCGATGGAGCATTTTTATTAGAGGGGGGCAAGGTAACGGATCGGGGAAATCCCCTAGACTTAAAAGCGAGATTATTGGCCAGTGCGGCGGGAGAATCCTAAATTTTTTGTTAATATCATTAAGATGCTGTTTTTTAGAACTGCCCTTAATGCCACACCAATTACTCTCAAAGCCATGCTTAATTCTTCTGATCGTTCCCTTCTGCTGGTTGACGGCTACAACGTCATCGGCGCTTGGCCGTCCCTGAAAAAAATCAGCGATCGCCAGGGTCTCGAACCGGCGCGAGACAAGTTAATTGAAACCCTAATCGGTTACACCCACCATCAGGGTTATCAAACCCAAATCGTCTTCGATTCCTACCTTCAACATACCCCCGGCAGCCAAGAACGCTACACTAACCATTTATCGGTTTATTTTACCGCTCACGCTCAAACCGCCGACACCTATATCGAGAAAACCTGCGCCGATTTTTGGCACGATCGCGCTCCAGCTATCGGACGCATTATCGTCGCTACTTCTGATAATGCCCAAAAAATGACCGTTATGGGTTATGGGGCCCAGTGGATTTCCGCTCAACGTCTGGAAATCGAGGTGGATTTAACCGGTCGTCGTCTGAGAAAATCCCAGAGTTCTTCTCAAAGTCCCAAAGGGCGTTTTTTATTCCATTCTCTCGATGCTCAGGTGCAACAGAAATTAGAGAAAATGCGCCACGGAATTAGTTATCAAAAACCTTGA
>NZ_JASJFE010000794.1:0-4185 GCF_030067735.1 Microcystis sp. M53598_WE2
ATGTCTAACGAAACCGTGACTTATTCCCTAGAAGCTGTTCTAACAAGGATCGAGGGAAAAATAGACTCTCTACAAAAAGATGTTAATCAAAAATTCGACAAAATCGATGAACGATTAACCAAAGTAGAAATAGGACAATCGGAGTTAAAAGGGGAGATTAAAGCCTTAGGCTTTAAGGTTGAGGGCATCGATAAAAGATTAGAGAAAGTAGAAAACGAGCAATCTGTTTTAGTTAAGTCTGTTTCTGACTTACAGGGATTTCGGGGGTTAATTTTACCTCTGATTGTTGGGGGAATTAGTGCTGGTATCGGGGCAATAATCACCGTCAGCATCAGATTTTCTCTACTCGGTGGCAACCCCTAAATAGCGCAATCGCAACATAGCAAAATATAGGAGTTTAGCTCATGTCTAACGAAACCGTGACTTATTCCCTAGAAGCTGTTCTGACAAGGATTGAGGGGAAAATAGACTCTCTACAAAGAGATGTTAACAAGCTAGAGATAGGACAATCGGAGTTAAAAGGGGAGATTAAAGCCCTAGATGAGCGACTAACCACAGAAATTAAAGGATTAACTGCAAGAGTCGCTAATCAGGAATTTACCAATCGAGGGATTCTAATCGCTTTGGTTGTTGCCATTTTAGGAGGGGCAGCCAAACTTTTTGGTTTTCTTCCCAATCCCTAACAGATATCTAATTAGGAAGTTGCCGTTTTCTTTTCACTGATAACTGAAAAATCCCTACCCTACCCAATCACCTCGTGTAAATCCGTCGGTGCGAGATTAGGATAAACCACTTCACCATCCTTAAACCAGATAATGCGCTGAGAGTGACGCGCCACATCAGCCTCGTGAGTTACCATGACGATAGTAATGCCACTGTTATTCAATTCCGAGAAAATAGCCATCACCTCTTGGGTAGTTTTCGAGTCTAGCGCCCCCGTCGGTTCATCAGCAAGTAATAATATGGGTTGATTGACAATTGCCCGGGCAATAGCGACGCGCTGCTGTTGTCCCCCCGATAATTGATTGGGTTTATTGTGCAGTCGATTATCTAATTTTACCTTCGTTAAAGCAGCGATCGCTCTTTCCTTTCTTTCTTGGGGAGAAACCCCACCATAAATCATCGGTAACATGACATTTTCTAGCGCACTCATCTGGGGTAAAAGATGGAATTGCTGGAAAACAAAGCCGATTTTGCGATTGCGAATCTGGGCTAAATCCCCATCCGGCAGCGTGGAAACGTCCAGATTTTCTAGATAATAAGACCCCGAGGTGGGACGATCAAGACAGCCGATAATATTCATGGCCGTGGATTTTCCCGAACCCGAAGCCCCCATAATAGCGCAATATTCCCCTTTTTTCAGGCTCAAATTGACGTTATTAAGAGCTTTAACCATGGTTTCGCCACTGCCGTAGATTTTAGATACATTTTCGAGGCGAATAATTACTGGCTGATAGACTTCGGCTTTATCGTTGCGTTCGCTGAGAGAGGAAGTATCAAAACTCATGAAATAATATAGAGATAAAACCATTAAATGCAGCTATTCTAACCTGAGCAATTCTCCATTCAAGCAACATCCTTGAGAAAACCGACTAAAGGCAAGAAAACCGGCGCTAAATTCGATCGAGCCACGGCTAAACAGGGATAGGATCGATCGCTATAATTTTCCCCCACCTGCAAGGGAAAAATCTTTTCTCCTAAAGAGATAAATACTCCGCCAGCGGCCTGTAGAATTGCCCAGACCGCAGCAATATCCCAGACTTTCGGGGTTGCTTCCACTCCTCCCAAAACCGTGCCATCGGCAACCAAAAGCAGATTATAACTAGCCACTCCTATCATCCGCACTTTGCAGGGAAAGGGATTTTTAAATATATCTGTACTACGAGCGCAGAGATTAAACAGATGATTTTTGCTGGGAAAATCTTCGCTGGTGTGAATCGGTTGACCATCACGGTAGGCTCCCTCTGGACCGGTTAAACCCGTCTCACCGTACCAATAGCCATAATAGGCCTGTTTTAGGCAGGGGAGATAAACAAATCCGAACACGGGAGTCCCCCAGTAGAGAAGTCCTAGGGAAATGCCCCAGATGGGAATACCGCGAGTAAAATTAGTCGTGCCGTCGATCGGATCCACGACCCAACACCATTCTTGATCCGGGAAAATATGGGTAGTTTCCTCGGTTAGGACTCCATGATCCTGGAAAGTGCGGGCAATTAGCGATCGCAATTCCCCATCGGACCAACGGTCGGCAGCCGTCACTAAAGTCCCATCTGCTTTATTGGTGGCCTGTAATTTGCCAAAATCAGCCAGTAAGCGATCGCCCACCTGCTCGGTAGCCTGATAACAAAAGTCTAAAACCTGACTCCAAAAAGTTTCCATAATTTTCTCGTTCGTCTTCTAGTAGAATATTAAATCATTGTCTAAACTTAGGTAGTCGAGATTGAGCGCGGAAGCCCACCAAGAGATCAGACTAGCTACCCGTCTAGAAGCGATACTTTACCTAAAAGGGCAGCCTGTCCCCTTAACCGAGATGGTGACATTAACCAACAGCGATCGCTTGACGGTGGAAGATGCCATGATCGAGTTAATGTCCGATTATGCTCACCGGGATAGTGCCTTGGAAGTGGTGGAAACCCCCCTCGGTTATAGTTTACAATTGCGGTCAGCTTATCAGAATTTGATCGAAGACCTGATCCCGGCCGAATTAGGCACAGGAACCCTCCGTACTTTAGCAGCGATCGCACTGAAAGAACCGATTTTGCAAGCGGATTTAATTAATTTGCGGGGCAGTACGGCCTATCAACAGGTTCAGGACTTGGTAGAACGAGGATTTGTGAGAAAACGCAAGCAAAACGAGGGTAGATCCTACTGGTTAGAAGTAACCGATAAATTTCATCAATATTTCGAGGTTGACAATCTTAGGGAACAGGGTATTCTGGAAGCTACCGATCAGGAATAAGGAGAGAGAGGGTATATTAGGGGTGAATATTTCTGATCACTGAGCTAAACTTGAGGAAGATGGGGGGACTTCGGGCAATCAAGAAGAGCGATTTGTTAACCTAGATCCAATAACCACTACAGCGTGGGAGTTCTGATGACTTTTAATCCTGATTTTTTTCCCTGGGAAACCGAAGAACAAAATGATAACTGTCTGATGCAGTATCTCCAGCAGCAGCATCCTGAAACCCTTGAGAGAATAGCCCAATCCGTCAGTAGCGAAATTAAAGATATTATCTCGCAAAACGTCAGGGGATTGGTGGGAATGTTGCCCTCAGAGGATTTTGCGGTACAAATTACCACCGACCGCGAGAATTTGGCGAATCTTCTCGCTTCAGCGATGATGACAGGTTATTTCCTAGGTCAAGTGGAGAAGCGCCATCATTTAGAATCAATTTTGTTAGCTACAGAATCAATTAAATTGGGCAAAAAACCAAAAATAGATTAATCTTCACCCAAGACAGAGACACTTTCATCGGTGTCTCTATCAGTTTTTAGCCCCCTTTGGCAAAACTCACCATCACCAAAATCGAGAGTAGGATACCGGGGGCAAGTAAACCCGCTAATAATCCAAATTCAGTCAGCGTCATAGAAAAATATGCCCAAAATTCCATCACTTCCTACTCTAACCCCCTCTTCTGGCTACCTCAACAAAGCTTAAGGAAAATTTAAAGCCTTTTACCGTTTTTTTTCCTATCAGTTGTCCGACTAGACAAACCAAAAAGAGTCTTTTTGATGTTGCCAAGCGGTTTATAAGTAGCTGGTTATAATTAAATTAAAAATGGATTTTAGGTTCGATCCCCCCTGCCCCCCCTTGATAAGGTAGGGTTGATTCATGAATCAACCCTACGCTTGATAAGGGGGGTGTCTGATAATTTTTAACGCCTACCTACTTAATTCTTTTTTCAGCGCCCCGTATAAAGCTGAATAATCGTCCTCTGCGAATCCCATTTCTAAAGCTTTTTCAAGAAGGCGCTGTACTCCTGTTAGGGGAAAAGTGGTTAAATCTAACTTCTCCGATTCCTCTAAAAAGAGATTAACATCTTTGAGTAAATGTTTAGTGGGAAAATTAGGGTTAGCATAATTTTCTTCTAACATTCTGGTTAATTTTTTGTCAAAAGTAGGCGCATATAAGGCACTTTGACGCAGGATAGTCATGAACTTTTCTAGATCTACTCCTTGCTGGGA
>NZ_JASJFE010000355.1:0-3371 GCF_030067735.1 Microcystis sp. M53598_WE2
CAATGAAAAGACAGTAGGAAACTTCGATTTAATACTGTCACTTAAAACTCAAATCTGATAACTGATAACCTACCCACTGATAGCTGATAACTGATCACTGATAACTGATTTAACCGCGACTTTCCTTAAAAGTTTTGTAGGCGGTTTCGGAGTCGAAAATATGGCAATAATCAACAATTCGCTTCATTAATGCCCAAGAAAACTCGGTTTCTTTCAGGTGACTACCCCAATTTTCTTTGAGACTAGCGTGAACTTTGCGGAGGTTATAGGAAGGAATCGCCGTCGAGATATGATGGGGGATATGGACATTAATATCGTGACAGAGAATTTCTACCCAACGGGGATAGCTACAGTGAACTGTCCCTTCTAGTTGCGCTAAAGCTTGATTCCAGTCTTCGGGATAGGAAAATTGAATATCGGGGTCTGTGTGATGGACAAGGGTAAAGGTACTCATCCAAAAATGATAGACAAACCAAGGTACCACCCAAAATTTAACCAATCCCCAAACACCAGTGTAGAAAATTAGGGTTGGGAAAAAAATAGCGGCAAAAACTAGGACGACAATCATCGAAAAGCGCGCTTTTTCCCGTTCGTTCTCTTTGAATTGTTCGATGTTGAAGTGTAGAATAGCCCAGTGGGCGATCGAACCGAGCCACCAGAAACGTCCGCGAATGCCGCGATAAAAGAGACGCACTAAGGGATTGGCCGAGTTAAAAGCTTCTAGTTCCCACGGATCCCAAGCATTATCTATAGTTACCATGTTAGTTTTAGTATGATGGCGATCATGCAGGAAACGCCAGCAGTGGAAGGGATAGATAAGCGGTAAGAGGAAAATATGACCGACAAGATCATTAACCCAGGGTCGATTGGAAAAAGACCGATGACCGCAATCATGCGCGATCACAAAAAATCCCGTTAAAGCTGTACCCGTGAAAATCCAAGCTAAAGGCAGTAAATACCAGGGAGAATAAACTAGCATTGCATAACCCGCAATGACCGCCAAAATATTCGTAATCACTCCAAACCAAGCTTTAACTGGGTCTTTCTGGAAATATTCTTTGGGAATGCTTTTAATAATATCTTTCAGTTTAAAGTCTGGCTCGATCGAGGTGATCAACTCCCCATGCAATTTATCCGTCGTTGCCGTCATGAAATCTCCAATTACACTTAGGTGAACCCTTGACAAGAAATCAGCTAGGAGGTTTGGCTAAATTCTGCTCCCTACCACAAGCCAATTTTTTTGTCAATATATTTTTAACTTTAATTAATAAACTTCCGCGAAGCTTAATAATCCTTTACTTTATATACCATAAGAGGAGATTTTCTGTTTTGGCAAAATTTGACGGCGGGTGCATCTCATTTTTGTAAATCTACCAATTGGGATTTTTACGGGAAAACTCTCGGCTAAAATCGGGCATTACTTCCGATTTTATCACTCAATCCCAGCTTTTGGGGGGTTCTACCCCCCAAACCCCGGAGCGCATTAGCTTTTCGGTGAGATGCTTACACGCAGCTGCTGATACATTTGTCATCATCTAAGAGTCACTGACAATTCCTGATTGTCGGTATTCCTGCAAATGTGAGATGCACCCTTGACGGCTGCCTCTTGCCTTCAAAAACTGATAACTGATAATAGGCTTTTTTCAACGATTAGCTGTGTTTTCTAGGGATTTAATCTCCTCCTGTACCTTACGGTGTTCGCGATTTAACTGTTTTTTGACCGATTCGGGGAGTTGTTCCTGTTTTTTCAGGGCATTATTAAAGTAATCTAATGCCAATTTCAAAGAGCCAGTATTTTTATCCGTATTGCCTTGAATTCTTAGGATTTGACCTTTCAGATACATTAATTCCGGATTATCGGGGGTCGCTTTCAGAGCGTTATCGATAAACTGCAAAGCCTGATCATACTGCTTTAAATCCCGGTAAGCTAGAGCTATACCTCGGTCGACCAAGTAATCAGGACTTCCGTAGGTTTCTAGCCGTTGAATTGCCTCTTGGGGACTAGAAAAGGGCAGATTAACCGCTAAAATCAAATCCATATAACCCTTTAACAGGTTCAATTCCGGATCCGTAGGATTAACCTTTTCTGCGGTTTCCAAATACTGAAACACCTGTTGTAATCTGGGGATAGCCGATACTGCTCCTTCGGTTTGAAAAACGTAGGTTCCCTCTAAAAAACTCCCCACCGCTAGATACAAATTTCCCCTTAAGGGGTCGCTGGCCTGCATTTGCTTGGCCGCTTCCTTAGTTTTCTCGGAGTAGGTTTTTAGGGTGTTCCAATCCTGGTCGGTAAAAGCAAGAGAGGCGCGCATAGCATGGGACAAAGGTTCTTGGGGTTCCTTTTCCGTGGCCTCAACAATTAATTTTTTTGCCTCTAGATAGTTACCTTGTTTAAAAATAGCGTTAAAAGCGGCCTCGGTCTTATCACCAATCGGTCGGGGATTGGTTTTGCGGAAAGGATCTCCGGCCAACCCGGGACCAATCCAGTTAACCATTACCATAACAGCCAGGGAAGCACCGATCGCCATTTTTTTCGTTAAACCTAACCTCAGCACCATGGTCAAAAGTCTCCTTGAGCGAATGAAAAAATCTGTCACAATAGAAACGGGTTTCTAGACTTAATTTCCAGTTATTTTCCTGTCAATGCTTTATCTCAAAGATGTGGTTTATCATCCTCCCGCTGCTCTCAATCCCATTTTACAGGGGATTAATCTCGAATTAGCCCCCCAAGAATTAGGTCTGATTGTTGGCCCCAGTGGTTCTGGAAAAACGACTCTTTTGGAAATTTTAGCAGGCTTTGCCGATAAAACAGGAGGGACGATTCACTGGCGCGACCAAGAATTAACGGTGCTGCACCTGCAACAATTAGGAGGAATCGTTTTTCAGTTTCCTGAACGTCATTTTTGCGGTAAAACCATCCTTGAGGAGTTGCGTCTCGGTCATCCGGAGATTAAAAGCGATCGCCTAACAGCGGCCTTAAAGGAGGTAGGATTAGAAAATATTCCTCTGGATACTTCTCCCCACAATCTTAGTGGAGGTCAACAGCGTCGTTTATCTCTCGCTGTCCAGTTAATCCGGCAGCCTAATCTGTTACTTCTCGATGAACCTACGGCCGGTTTAGATTGGTCGATGCGTCGTCAATTGGCTAAACTTCTCGCTAGTCTCAAACAACACTGGACTTTATTAGTAGTTAGTCACGATGCCGGAGAATTATTGCCTATTGCTGACCGTCACTGGAAAATTGAACAAGGACATTTGAGGGAATTAAAAAGTGAAAAAACGGATAGTTGAGGTTTTGGGGTATTAGTTGAAATTTCCCCACTCCCCTCATACCTGATAACTGATAACTGATAACTGATAACTGATAACTG
>NZ_JASJFE010000304.1:0-3419 GCF_030067735.1 Microcystis sp. M53598_WE2
CAGTTATCAGTTATCAGATTTGAGTTTTAAGTTACCAGTATTAATTAAATAGAGGTTTCCTACTGTCTTTTCACTGATTACTGATTACTGTTTACTGATCACTGATTACTGAAAAAGCTGGTAACTAATATCGATCCTATAACAATTTCTTTAATTTGGGATCGGTTTGTAATTGCTTGAGAACTTGTTTAATATCTTGGGTACGATCTTTGTGGACAACGAGAGTTGCTTTGCCGTCGCGAACAATTACCAGATCTTTTAAACCAATAGTAACGATCACTTCTTCCTCATCACTAGCATAGATAATAGCCCCCTCCGTATCCAAACCGACATGATTTGCCAGTTCAATATTTTTGCCCTTTGCTTCTAGTAATCTTTCCAGAGCATTCCAATCTCCCAGATCATCCCAACCGAAATTAGCGGGTAAAACGTAAGCGAGTTGGGTTTTTTCCATCAAAGCATAATCGATACTTTTTTTCTCTAAATCCTCATAGGCAGCGATGCCCCGATCGCTCAGAGGTTGTAAAATATTATTAGCGTGGGTTTTTAGCTCCTCTAAAACCACTTGTCCCTGAAAGATAAACATTCCGCTATTCCAGCTAAAAAGTCCCGTTTCTAGGAATTTTTCGGCCGTGGTGCGATCGGGTTTTTCCGTAAAACGACTAACTTTATAGACGGGTAAACCATTAAATTCGCCCTGATTTTCTCCCTGTTCGATATAACCGTAACCGGTGGAGGGATAATCGGGTTTAATCCCTAAAGTAACGATCGCTTTTTGGCTGACGGCCACTTCTACGGCCGCTTTTAAAGTGTTAATATAAGCCTCTTGATTACCAATATAATGATCGGCAGGAAAAAAACCGATCGCCACTTCCTTACCATAACGTTTTATCACTTCTAAGGTGGCCCAAGTCACAGCCGGGGCCGTATCCTTGCCCACCGGTTCCACTAATAGGTTACTCTCTGGTAAATCGGGCAGTTGTTCGCGGACACCATCAGCGATCGCACTAGCGGTAATTACCCAGAGATTTTCCCAACCTGCCGCTAAAGATAATAGACGATCAGCCGTTGCTTGTAAAAGACTGCGACCACTACCATCAAGACAGAGAAACTGTTTCGGACGCGCTAGACGACTGAGAGGCCAAAAACGTTCCCCTTTACCACCGGCGAGAATGACTGGAACAAGCGACTGATTCATAAAAAATTGACACTTATCGGTTAAGTTGAACCGATTGTATCAGACGGCAGTGAGCGGTGAGCATTTTCCTGCCCCAAAGCTAAAAAGCGGGCAAGTAACCCGCTTTTTAGCAAAAATAACCGAAATATTGCGATTAGAAATTCATTTCGGCCGCTTGTACTGTTTCCACTTGTTTTTTCTTAATAACTAAGAGGATTTGGCAGAGCATAATACCACCGAGGAATAAAACTAATCCTTTGATCCGGCCGGGATTTTGCAGGACAACTTCCGTATCTTTTTGACCAAAACCGCCGACATTGGGGTTACTGGTTAAAAATTGTCCCACTTCGATCGCTTGACCTTCCGAGACGATTAACTCAGGACCTGCGGGAATATTTTCCACCACGGGGCCAGCTTCGGAAGTGATGGTGACTTCATAACCACCGGCTTCGGTTTTGCTGATCTGGCTAATTGTACCTGCGGTAGAAGCTTTGAAAGCGTTATTATTGCTGGGTTCACCGGTGGGGTACACTTGACCGCGACCGCGATTGGCCCCTAAATGCACAGCATATTTACCGAAGTGAATACCCTTATTTTGGCTAGGATCGGGGGCCAGGACGGGGAAAACGATCTCTTTGTATTGATCACCGGGTAAGGGGCCGACGATAACCACGTTATCTTGACCTTCTTTGTAGGATTGGAAATAGACTCCACCGAGTTTTTCCTGCATTTCTTCGGGAATGCGATCGGGGGGCGCGATTTTAAAACCATCCGGTAGCATTAAGACTGCACCGACGTTTAAACCCCCCTTCGATCCGTCGCCTAACACCTGTTGACTGGCGGGATCGTAGGGGATTTTTACCACTGCTTCAAAGACGCTATCGGGTAATACCGAGTGGGGGATTTCAATTTCGGCGGGTTTTTGGGCTAAATGGCAGTTCGCACAGACAATCCGACCGGTTGCTTCCCTGGGGGTTTCCGGGGCGGTTTGTTGCGCCCAAAAAGGATATGCTTGGGCCGATTGGGGGTTAATGACATCGCTGGTTAGGAGTAGGGAAACGGTAGCGATCGCCACGAGGACAGCTTTCACTAGGGCCTGTCTGTGGACTTGCGGGAAGCTTAAAAAGTTGAATGTTCTCATCTCTATAGGTCGAATAATTCCAAATCTCGTCACATTGAATAATCTAGGACCACCAGGGTTCTTCGCCGGTGCGGAAGTCGGTTTCCGTCCAAGTGGAGAAGACGACTTTATCATTATCGGTGACGTTGGCATGGGCGAGGGCTAAGGATAGAGGCGCTGGACCGCGAACTACTTTTCCTTCGGCATTGTACTGGGAACCGTGGCAAGGACACATGAATTTTTCTTCGCTGGCATTCCATGGCACCACACAACCTAAGTGGGTGCAGACGGCGTTAATTCCGTAGTTGGCCAGGGTTTTGTCCTCTTGGACGACTAAATAGGTGGGGTCGCCTTTTAAACCTTGGGCTAAGGTGCGATCGCCAGGGTTATGGCTGGTCAGAAATTGACTGACAATCACATCATTGCCTAGGGCATCTTTTGCGGTGACACCGCCACCCGTACCACCGGCCGAGGGGGGAATAAAATACTTAACAATCGGATACAAAGCCCCCGCCGCTACTCCGGTAATTGTACCAAAGGTCAACAGGTTCATAAATTGACGACGACCCAAATCGGGAACATCTGTACCGGAAACTTGACTCATTGCTCCTTATCTCCAAATGTAAATTTTTGTAAACTAATTCTCATCTAAGGGCGATTTTGTGCATCTCGATCAAGACGAAAACCCAGAGCTTAAAGAAGGTTTACAAGGGCTGTATTAGATTATTACAGATATTGAGTCACGGACAATTGCCACAGCAAAGCTGCCCCAAATGCGATCGCTGTTTGCTCGCTTTCAGTGCTAGAGGCAAATTATTAAAAAATTGACATAATGGCGGCTTGTCTGTTTACTTGACAGTTACGCTTCCTATCAGTCATACTATTAAAAATAGTTCAAAAAAACCAAAGATTAGGTTATGTGACTCTAACCAACACAATCAACTATTACCAGTGATTTACTCAAGATGATGACAGCTAATTCTGCTTATGAATTGTTAGAATATGCTTATGATAAACTCGATTTTAGTCAAGGCGACTTAGTGAGTTCAAAAGCGTCATTGTCAGAAATAACTTTAGAAGAGTGGATAGAAAAAGGAGATTGGTTAGAATTAGCCCAGCAAG
>NZ_JASJFE010001004.1:0-15448 GCF_030067735.1 Microcystis sp. M53598_WE2
CGATCCCCCCTTAATCCCCCCTTGATAAGGGGGGTGTCTGATAATTTTTAACGCCTACCTACTTATTTTCTTGATTTACTGGCAAAAACAAATCTCCAAAAAACTCTAATTCTTATGAAAGCAGCCCCTAGAAAATACCGATTTTTCTGGTATATTTTCTTAAATTTCTGTCTAACAATTCTTTTCTCCTCCATCGTTCAAGCTTCTACGGGAAGCACTATCGATAGGGGGCAAGCCTCTGCATTAACCCTTTTAGGATTAGTCGCCTTTGCTTTATTTATCTATCTGTTCTTGGTCATCTTTGTACCGGAGAGGTTTTAAGAGATTTCTGGCACAATTAATTTTTGAGAGTTCAAAAATGGGAAAAAGCAGAAAATCTCTAAATAGACTCTTTCATTGATTGTTGTTTATTCTTAATTCTCCTGACTCCTGACTACTGGCTCCTGACTCCTAACTCCACCAACAAACTTTTTCAGTAAACCCTAATTATGAGTTTTGCACGCGAGGCCGGTAGAGCCATCCGTTCTACCCTAGTTCTCTGGGTAATTACTGCCCTGATCTATCCTTTCTCGATGATCGCCATCGGTCAAATTCTTTTTCCCTGGCAAGCGAACGGGAGTTTGATCACCAATAATCAAGGTCAAGTGGTGGGTTCGGCTCTAATTGGGCAACCTTTCACCAGCGATCGCTATTTTAATAGTCGTCCAAGTACCACCAACTACAGTACGGCCGATCCGAAAAACGATCCTAACAAAGTCCTGCAAACCGGAATTTCGGGAGCGAGTAACCTAGCTCCCAGTAACCCCCTGTTGATCGAGCGAATTAAAGGAAAACCCGATTCCGACCCGAAAAAAGCACTGGAGGGGGAGATTCCCCGATTAGAGAAGACGGGAATTAAACCCACCGCGGCTCTGGTGTACACCTCCGGTTCTGGTCTTGATCCCCATATCACCCCGGAGGCCGCCAGAGCGCAGATCGAGCGGGTGGCGCGGGTGCGGGGATTACCGACGAATCAAGTGGAGATCCTCGTTACCAAAAACACCGACGAGCGCTTTCTCGGCATCTTCGGTGAACCGGGGGTTAACCTACTGAAACTGAATCTGGCTCTAGATGCGATCGCAAATACCCGATAGGGCCTCTGATACTCAATCCTGTTTAAAAGGTATAGGAAAGTGGGAAGAGAGAGTTTGCCTTTAAAAACCCCAACTTAGTAGATTTACAAACATGGGATGCAGCCGCTAAAAAACTAACTGGGAGAGGATGGTTTAGCTGATCTTACCTTGGGATTCACATTTAAAACCTTCATCGTGCCAAGCTTCTAAATCAACGGAATTTAAGGGAATGACTTGCCAACAGGGGGGAGAGATTAATTGTCCGACAAAAGCCCAAATTATACTTCTAGTCACATCTAACCCAGTTTTTAGCTTTGATTCGTGATTAC
This sequence comes from Microcystis sp. M53598_WE2, assembly GCF_030067735.1. Lineage (NCBI taxonomy): Bacteria > Bacillati > Cyanobacteriota > Cyanophyceae > Chroococcales > Microcystaceae > Microcystis > Microcystis sp. M53598_WE2. The sequence goes on from NZ_JASJFE010001004.1 coordinate 1,442, forward strand.
CGGGGATACCAATTTCTCGGACTGCATCGATTTCTACTGCTATACCGTGGGATTGCAAGTGAATTGCTGCTAACCATTTAGCGCGGGGTAAATGAGTAGGAGAGGTGACAACTTTTACTTTATGTACTCCCCATTGTTTTAAAATTGGCACGGCAAAGAAAAAATTGCCGAAGGTAGAATCAGCACACTTTTCTAACCAGACGTTAGTTTTTGGCGCTTTTGCCCGTTCAAATAGTAATAAAATACAGGGGTCTTTCGAGCCTTGGGAAATTAAAATCGGTATATCGGGGTATTGCTGGGCTAGATTGGCTACATAAATTTCCCGACGAATGCTGCCCCCCAAAACTAAGATGGCATCAACGGGTTTTTGTTGATTAATTGGCAAGCGGATGGCTAAATTAATCGCTAAATTAAAGATAATAAACCCAAAAACCAGAATCGGAGTTAGTTTTAACCATCTTTGCCAATGCCGGTGTTTACGAGCAACATTTTTCGGTTTTTTCGCCATTGTTTAGAGATGGTGTAACAATTGTGCTTTGATAATTTTTTCTGCGGGGTTGAGTTTGACTAATTGTGAACCTGTCCCGTCTTTACCCGTGACTGCCACAGTTTCCACCTCTAAGGGTAGTTTTCGATTCTGATTGGTACTTAATAACACTATACTCCCCGCCCGCGCCGCTACCATGGCCGCTAAACTATCCTGTTTGTTGACGAATTGTAAAGCAGGTGAACCAAGATCGCCTAATTGTGATAGTCGTAAATTCTCGATCGCCAGTCTTTTTCCGTAACCCAATCCCGAAATCAGCAGCAGATTTTCCCGATGGGGGAGAGAAACACAGCCGGCTAGATGTTCCCCGTAGCGCAATCGCAAAATTGCCAAACCCTGAGCGGATTTACTCATCATTGGCAATAATTCCTCGCGCACGGGATAACGCAACACCCGACCGCTACTGGTGGCGATCGCTAAGTCCAGACCCTCGTGAGTAAAAATAGCGCCATACAGGCGATCATCTTCTTTCAATTTCATGAGGGACAAACCCCGACTACCAACCCCCTCTAATTCATCGATGGGAAGCCGCTTTATTCGCCCCTGTTGACTCAGTAAAAGCAATTCTTGACTTTTTTGAGGTTCCGTCAAGAAAAATTGATTTAACACGGCTTCTGACTCTTTTTGGGCGGTTTTGGTCAGCAGACTGGAGATTAACACCGGTTGATTGTCTTTTGGAGGAACTTCCCGGGTAGCAATCGGGTAAGCTTTAGCATTATCGAGGATAACTAGGAAATTTTCCCGTTTTTCGATCGCCTGTTGATAGATAATTAAACCCCGGTCCGGCACTCGCTCTTCTGGTGTCGTCCAACTAATTTTATCTTCGGCATCAAGCAATAAAATCGCATTTTCTGGGGGTTCTTGGGGCGTAAATAGGCTTAAACTCGGTGCATTCTCACTCTCAGACTTTTTCTTAACTTTATTCTCCTGCTTTTTAACTTCTGCCTTGAAAGAGGGTGTAGGGTGTGGGGGGTGGGGTTTGGGGTGTGGGGTGTGGGGTGTAGGTAAGGAAACCTCTTTCGTCTCTGGTGGTGAAAATTTTTTCATCGGGACTGTCTCCTGTTTTTTAACAACAGAATCCTGTTTCTTCCCTGCTGTCTCCTGTCTCCTGTCTCCCGACTTGCCAGTGGGAATTTTTGTCCGTCTGCTATCGGCGAATTTTTTCTTTAAAGAGCGCAATTCTTTTTTCAGAGACTTGAGAAGCTCCTGACGGTTATGGAGGAGAGTTTCCAACTGTTGAATTTTTGTTTGTAATTCCGTCGCTTCCGTCTCTAACTTTTGTCTTTCCAAACCGGTTAAACGACGTAGGGGCATAGCCAAGATAGAATCAGCTTGAGCGTCACTAATGCCCAATTCTGCCTGAAAACGATACTTAGCCGTCGTCCCATCGGGAGCATTTTTGAGAATATCCACCACTCGATCGATATTCTGCAAAGCTAATAATAAACCCTCCACTAGGTGTAAGCGATCGCTGGCCTGTTGCAACTCGTCGCCATACTGACGGGTGAGAGTCGTTTCTCGAAAGCGCAAGAATTCCTGTAAAACTTGTTTTAAAGATAACTGCCGGGGTTTATTATCGACCAAAGCGAGGATAATCGCCCCAAAATTAGTCTGTAGGGCCGTTTGTTGGTATAAAGCCGCCAAAACCTGCTGCGGTTGACTTTCCCGCTTTAATTCAATCACCACCCGAATGCCTTCGCGATTACTTTCATCGCGGATATCGGCAATTCCCTCCAATTTCCCTAAATTGACTAATTCGGCGATTTTTTCGATCCATGCAGCCTTATTCACCTGAAAAGGCAACTCAGTAACCACAATTGCCGTCCTTTCCCTTCGGCGCTTGCCCTCAATGATAATTGTTTCAGTTTTCGCCACTCCGCGCACGGGAATAATCCCCCTACCGGTGCGATAAGCCTCCCGAATGCCGGTATCATCTAAAATCTCGCCTCCCGTGGGAAAATCGGGCCCGGGGATAATTTCTACTAACTTTTCCTCGCTTAAATCGGGATTATCAATCAAAGCGATTAAACCTTCCACCACTTCCCCTAAATTATGGGGGGGAATATTAGTCGCCATTCCCACCGCAATACCCGAACAACCATTAAGAATCAGTATCGGTAACTGAGCGGGTAAAACAACCGGTTCCTGTTGAGAATTATCAAAATTACTGCTAAAATTAACGATAGCTTCGCTAATTCCCCCTAAAACCGCCTGATCACCGATGCCGGCCAAACGGGTTTCTGTGTAACGCATGGCCGCCGGGGGGTCGTTATCGATCGAACCAAAGTTACCATGGCCCGATAAAAGTGGGTAACGACTGGAAAAATCCTGTACCATACGAACCAGTGCCTCGTACACTGACTGATCGCCGTGGGGATGATATTTACCCAAGACATCCCCCACCACCCGCGCACATTTGCGAAAAGGGCGATCGGGAGTTAAACCCAGTTCGTGCATAGCGTATAATATGCGACGATGCACTGGTTTTAGTCCATCGCGTACATCCGGCAAGGCTCGCCCCACGATCACACTCATGGCATATTCTAGATAGGATCGTTCCATCTCTTGGTGTAAGGCCGTGGGTATAATTTGACCACTAGCTAAGAAATCCAGTTGTTTGGCCATGAGTCTCTCGTTTTCAATCTGTCTAGCTGTGAATCATAAGGCATTTTGCCCGTTTTAACCTTGTTTATCCCTGAGCATCCCTATGACGACTGTTTTGATTGTAGAAGACGACCCGATTAATTTTCGCGTTTTTGCCAAAATTTTGACCAAACGAGGTGGTCTAGAGGTTAAAGGGACCGAAGACGTGGAAGAAGTGCTTCGTATTGCTCGGGATAAGGAAGCGGACGTGATCTTAATGGATGTCTCCCTCTCCCATAGTGTCTATGAAGGGAAAGCGGTAGATGGCATTAAAATCAGCCAAATTCTCAAAGCTAACCCCGAAACCGCCGATTTACCCGTTATTCTCGTCACCGCTCACGCTATGGAAGGCGATCGAGAGAATTTTCTCAAGCAGAGTCAGGCCGATGGTTATATTTCTAAACCAGTGGTTGATCACCAAGCTTTTGTTGATCAAATTTTGGCGATCATCGATCAGAAGCTGGTCTAAGCTTTGAGTCTTCTTTTGTTAGTATATCAGTATTGGTCTAGGGTTGGCTGAATAAATCTTAAAACCTTGTTGGGTAAGACTTTTAGACTTTTTGTCAATCAAAAAGTACCAGCGACGGGAGTGATTGGGGGGAAAATTCCGGGACTTTTCCCCTGAAAATTAGGTAATTGACCCCCTCAAAATCTGTAAAACCCTACACCCCACACCCTGTCCCCACAAGAAACTTTTTGCCGCAAACCCTACTTAATCCTCCACTCTGCCATAGATGGCGTAGGCTCGATCGAGCGACCAGGCCCACATCTGATCCCCTAGGGAAAAATGCCACCATTCCCCCTTATGTCGGCTAAATCCCGCCTCCTCCATCACTTTAGCCAATAAAACTCGTTTTTGATGATAACTCTGTTCTCGCGGGCTTTTTGCGGCGATATAATAATCGGGATGCGATCGCTCACTGATCTCATCGATTTCTCCCCCCATGTCGATGGCTTGTCCCTTCTCGTCCACCAGGGTAATATCGATCGCCGCTCCGGTACTATGGGGAGGCGGAGTGGCGGCATTATCGCTGGGAAACGCCCAAATAGTGTAAACTTCTGTTAAAATCGCTTGACTTTCTGCCTCCGATAGTTTCTCTTTGGCTAATCCTTTTGTGTCTAGGAGAGTCTGAAAACTATAATCGACCATAAATTGTTGCACTTCCACCGGTCGATAGGCATCAAAAATCAAAATTTGCCAACCGGGTTGATAGACTTGCAGACGGTTTTGAGCATCAATTAGGGCATTTAACACCCCTTGTCGCAAAAAATAGGGAGATTTACCCCGATAATTAGCCCCTAATTTCTCGTAAGCGTGGGGAGAAGGGATAACAAATTTATCTGCGGGTATAGGTACTAGGGGTTCCCCACATTCACGAATAGGAATTTTTTGGTAGGGTTTCATCTCGTCGTCGAGAAACAGTAATTTTATTGATGGTCCACTCGATCGCCAGTTTACATAGGGTTTGCGGCAAAAAGTTTTTCGTGGGGGTAGGGTGTAGGGTGTGGGGTGTGGGGTGTGGGGTTTTACCCATTTTCAGGTGGTCAATTACCTAATTTTCAGGGAAAAAGTCCAGGGATTTTCCCCCCAATCACTACAAGGGTCGGCACTTTTTGAGGGAAAAAAGTCTAAAAACCTTATCCAACAAGGTTGTTAGATTTATTCAGCAAACCCTACATAAACCCGTTATTCCTCCTCCTCAACGGTTGTAGGGAATTTCATACTGGCCCAAGTTAACTGTTTTTGCGGGTCTTTTTCCGGTTCACTAAAACTCTCTTTGAGTTGTTCTTTCACCTGAGCAATATTGCCACTTTGAGCGGCATTCTTTAGATCATAGACATAACGAGCATTTTCGATCGCTTCCTCTTTACTACGAGAACTAGACTCAAAGCATTTTTCTAGGTCTTTGTAAATACCCTTGCGAGAGATTTTGAGAAAATATTGACGTTCTGTATCGATCAGTTTAGCCAATAATTCTAGGTGCATGGAATCCTCGGCACAGATATCCGCGAGTATATCCCATTCTTCACTCCCCAAAAGATTATTATCCGCCCCCGGTCGCGGGTCTTGAAAAGTTTCTCCAGTCACTTGTTTATAAATCTTCGGTAATTGGTCATCAAATTCGTGCTTTTCTTCCCTCCAAATCCGGCGAATTTCGCTGAGTTCCTCCGTGGTAATTAGGGTAATATCTTTCATCTCCTCTGGGGCATTAGTACGCACGCTCTCCTGAGCTTCTAATACCCTTCTCAGCCAATATTCCCGCCATTTTTTAGTATAGGGTCCCGGTATGGGTTCGATCTTGTCTGAACCAAAAAGTTCAACCTTGCCATAAATACGGCGAAAATCTCGCCTTTCTCTGTCGTTTTTTAAGTCTAATTCGTTGCGAAGCTCTAAAAGTGGTTGTAACCATTCTTTTTCTTCGTCATTCTGTATCATTGCCTCCATCGATTTATCTTTATTCACCAACGTACACACCCAACAACCAAAGCGCGAATCTCCACAGCTAGGAGTGGAAGTATCTACCACTAGGGGACATTCATTATCCGCAGTCGCTCCTCGATACATTGCTAATAATTCTTTGTTATCTCCTCCCCAGGGATTTTCCCACTGCATTAAGTACATCCATACTTCATCAGTACGCCAATCTTCTATGGGAGTATAAATCAAAGAGTTGATTAAACGTCCATTGGGGCTTAATCTGTCACGAACTCTACCTATTTCATGTTTTTTCATGGTGATTGCTCGCGCTTGACTTTCAGCCTTCCTAATTCCTAGCACAACAATAGTTTCACAATGAACTCTGACTAAATTGCGAATAAAGTTATTGACAGGCTGAATTTTCATGCGATCAGTACACCAACGAAAGCCGTGCCTTGGAGCAGGATATCCTTTTCCTATCAAACAAACCCAGAAAGTAGCGTCAACTTCAGGATGCAGTAGATGCGATTTAACAGGCATTTGTTGCTGTTTTGCCGCTTCTGTAAGCTGTCTAATACATCTGCGTACCCAAGTAGAAACAATTGGGTTTTCAACAAAAGTATCGGTAGTGATGACATGAATGGTTTTGTGTCGCTTCTCTAATGGTAAGGCAGCGATCGCATTCCAGATTAACTGCAGTATACTTGTACTATCTTTTCCCCATGATACTCCCACAACCCAAGGAATAGTATCTGCACAGTATAATTCCTGTATTTCTTGAGTTAAATAATTTAAATCCTCGACAAACTCCGCAATAGTACGGATAGGCGACTTATCTGATTTGAGGGTATCTGTCATAAAAAGTCCGTATTTCTCTCGATACTGAGTGTCTCAAGGATGACTACAGAGTTTCGCCTAAAGATGAAGTATGACGGGATTTGGCATCATCCTTGGGCGATCAGCTGCTGTTCCTTGTTCCCTATTCTGGCGTTCCCTATTCCCCAAAACGAAAACTTCGTGCCTCATCATTAAGATAACTGCTATAATATATGATTATTGAGTGTTTTTTGGTATTTTTTTCTATTATGTCTGATATTGCAGCTCATTCTTCAGATTTGACTCAACAACTGAATCAGGTACTGGAATACTACTTTTCTGAGCATTACAGAGAGAAATGCTATCTTGGGCTAGTTTTCCAACAAGGAAAACGAAAAATGGTTCAAATAAACGTTCCCGCTCATGATTTACCAACCTTGCTCCAAGCAAAGCCATCTACAGGGAACGATCCCGATTCAGGAAAAAATCGCCCAGAGGTTCAAGGACATACAGAGGAAGTTAAAGAATATATCCTTAAGCGGATTAAACAAGATAAACCATGGATTTTAGGAACTCTAACAGCTAATGTTGATCCAGAAAAAATTAAGCTGATCGATCTTGCTCGTGGGCTATGCTTGGTTGTAATTGGGCGTGGAATCAAATTAGATATTACAGATGGTCAACATCGTAAACGCGCTATTCACGAATTGATTACAAATTCTGAGGGGGAACTAATCGGTGATAATGATTTTCCTATTACTTTGGTCTTGGAAGGGGATTTTAGACAATGCCAAACTGATTTTAGAGATATGGCTCAAACAAGACCTTTAGATAAATCATTACTCCTTTCCTTTGGTGAATTTGAAGGACGGGTGGGTATTACTAAAAATTTACTCTATCAAGTGTCTATGTTTGATGGTAAAACAGAAGCTATCAAAGATCAAACTTCGTTAAAAAAGAAACTTATTTATACATTTAACTATGTGGCTAAATTAGTAAGTTTAGCATTTGATAACGACATTAGTTCTGATTTAACAGAGATAAGCGTTGAAGAATCATCTGAGGTTTTATCTAAATGTTTAAATCAGTTTTTTCATGAGTGTTCTCAAACTAGAGAAATAGCGGAGAATAGCACAGATAAATTAACCGTTGATCAGTTAACTCAATTTCAGACAAGTTGTATTTTAGGACGTAGTGTAGGCTTAGAAATATTAGGATACTTGTTGCACGATATTTATGATGAAAATAACAACAGTTTTGATAGTGCTAAAATTTCATTGTTGGCTGGATTAGACTGGGCAACTGGTAGTGATCTTTGGAGTGGAAATGTCGTTAAAATAGATCCTAACCCTAAAAAGCCAGCAAATCCTTACAGAATATCTGCGAGCATGAATATGGTAAAACTGGCAGTTTACAACGTAAAAAATCGGCTAGGATGGGTAGAAAAATCTACAAGTTCTATGTTAGATTTTCAATGATCGAGCGCGGCTGACAAGCGATCGCAAAGTCGAACTTATGTACTATGATCAACCCTTAATGCAACTTTAAAAACCCACTTCCCACTCCCTCCTATACCCTTTAAACAGGATTTAGTATCACTTTCCCGGGTTGAGGGTTTAAGTCCAGTTAGGGATTAAAGAGTAACTCCACCGTCCACGGGTAAAACCACCCCTGTCATATAGGGGTTGATAATCAAACTCAATACTGCTAGGGCGACTTCTTCGGGTTGCCCTAAATGTTCGACAGGTAGAGCAGAAACCGCCCATTTGCTCAGGTCGGAGCGTTCCGAATCACCTTGACTGGTCCAGATGCTTGTATCTTCTATTAATCCGGGGGCAACAACGTTAACGCGAATAGGAGCGAGTTCTAGGGCGAGGGCGCGTCCAAATACGGCTACGGCACTATTAGCGGCGGCTATGACGGAAATTCCGCCCATTTTGGAATATTTGAACATAGTGACGCTGGATGTCAGGGTAATAGAACCGTCCTTGGCCAAAGTTTTCAGGGAGCCACGCACTGCTAAAAAGGTTCCCCAGAATTTCTCCATACCTCCCCGGGCCGTTTCTGCGGTCATTTCGGTTAATAAGGCTCGCGGCATATTTCTGTCTCCGAGAGAGGTGACTACTAAATGGTCAAAGTTGCCAATTTCTGCAAAAAAGGCATTAACAGAATCTTCTTCTAAAAAATTAACAGTTTTGGCTTCAATCTCCCCGGAAATTAGGGCAACAGCGGCAGCTAATTTCTCTTGAGAAGCATGGGAAAGCACCACTTTTGCCTTCAGGGAGAGCAATTTTTCGGCAATCGCTAGGTCAATCCCGGAGCTTGCACCAATAATAACGACTTTTTTACCCGATAAGGAATCAAACATTTTTTTTGTCTCCAAAAATTCAAGAAAAACTTACAACTATTACAGTACATTGACTGGCTTTTGGGCAGCAACTAACCAATAAGTTATGGCCGAGGAACTTAGCAAATTATCCAGAGGCTTAATGTTTAAATTATAGGTTTCTTCGTCTAATTTTCCCGATTGCAATTCCTCTGTTAACCAAGACTTAAGATGGCGAAAATGTCTGAACCAGCACTCCTCCGTCACCTCGACAAATTGAACATCTTTAAACCCTGCCTGTTGATAAAGATTTTGATACTCTGCCCTATCTTTGACCGTGTTTGCTTGGGGAACTGTCCAATCACCTAAAAGTTCTGTTGTGGCAAAACTCAGATCTGAGAGAATTAAGGTTCCCCCCGGCTTTAATACTCGCCAAGCTTCTTGCAAGAATTGCCGCCTGGTATTAAAATAAAAAGCCGCTTCTACACAAATAATTTGCTCAAAAGAATGATCGGCAAAATCCATCTCTACTGCGTCCATTAACAGAAATTTACCCTCGGGAAAATTCAAGAGACTTCTGGCAATTTGTGTCGGAGAAATGTTAATCCCCACAATTGCTGTCAATGGATAATATTTGAGAAGATAATGGGTAGTTGCTCCCAAACCACAGCCAACATCAAGAATTGTTCCCTGTTTGTTGGGAATAAATTCTAAAAGTTTCTCCATCAGAGTAGAGGATGCTTCCTGTTGATCTTGGGTATGGGAGAGCCAATAACCGACATTAAAAAACTCTCTTTCACCATAAAACTCTCGAATCGAAGGACTACAAATTAAATCATCGAATCTACTAATCCATTCATTTTTATCCATTGTTAAACTCACTTAACTGTTTCGGCAAAAACTACATTAGTTTAACACGATTGGGCTTAGTAGAGCGGGAAGTGGGAAGTGGGTTATAGCAATGCTTGCCAAACTCTTGTTAAGGCACTAGATATTGACCGCGTGGCTGAGGCGATATAAAAAAAGGAGCCACACCTTTTCCCTTAGATACCGATAAATTTCCCTTAGAGGTTCAACTAACAGCCCAATTTAATGGTAAAAAAAGTTTTTATCAATTAACCTATAACCATCAATCTATATTATCATATCTGGTGAGGGACAGAAGTTATCGCTTTTGAATTAGGAATGGGGAGCGGAGAACAGGGAAGAAAATTGGCGTACCTGATGACCCTGAATAAAGCTATAAGTGTCACCCATGGGAGTGCGGGTAAGGTGAGTATTTGACTTGAGTAAGACGGCAATATATGTTACTATCACAAGGTAATCGCAGCTATCTTGAAAAAGCTGCCACTCAAAACTAGGAATGACCATGAATTATCCCAATACCGAACAAAGTAAAGCAATCCCCTTCTTTGCTCGTTTTTTATCTGTGGACCAAGACGAGGCTCCGACTCCCGATTCCCCCCCCGATTCTGAACCGGCTCCCGTTTGGACTTGGAAATGGCCTTCTGACTGGGAAGATAGTTAATTAATTTAAAGATTGCTTTCAGTAATTCAGACAGAAATAAACTACCGCCATAGGTCAAGCAGGAGTAAGATTTATGGCGGTTTTTTGTTGTATTTAGGGTTTGCTGAAAAAGTCAATTTGCCGGTGAGGGCAGCAGGAGAGAGGAGGGAGAAAGTGCTTAGTCAAGTCACAACTACTCTTCAGCAATTTCGACTTCTTTGGGAGCAATGGGTTCTTCGGCAGCAATTTCTACTTCAATAGCCTTTTTCAGGTTAAGTTTTAGAACTTGAGAAATTGGCAAACCTTCCACCTCATTGATGAGATATTCTTGAGTTTCTGTTTCACGACGTTTGAGATAGACCGTTTTAAGCAGTGCCTCAATGCCATAACCCGTAACAATGTCACCAATAATGGTAGAGATGCCTAAGACCCCAAGTCCACCAATTAGTCCCAGCGGACCGCCTAACCCAAAAAGTGCGTAAATCGCAGGATAGGCAGTACCACCGGATGCGGCAACAGCAATAATGAAAATAATGCCGGGGAGTCCCAGAGAAGCAAGTTTTTGAACAACTTCATCCAGAGAAATTCCCCAGGAGACAAGTTTTTTGTTGATGTCTGTGGGATTAATTCCGAGAAAATCATTGGGAATGGCCGTTTCAGTAGTTTCCGTCATTGATGAGACTCCTAAAATCACTAAGTTGGATTGGTTGGTCGGGATTTCACTCATATAAAATCCATGGTAAGGCAAAAGAATACAAATCGGCTGTCTAGCAATCAGATGCCTTGCAGCATTTTACATTAGTCTTACCGTTCACACAACTTGTAGAAAATCGTCAGTTCTTAGATTAAATCCTGTTTAAAAGATAGATGAGATTGGGGAGAAACAATTGATAACTGGGTTTTTCAAGTTGGATTGGGAGTTAACCATAGTCTTAAAAACGGGTTTGGTATCAAATCTCAAGGCAAACTTTTAACTCTTTGGCTAAAATCTGGACATGGGGTTCCACCATAATCGAGACATGATTTCCTAGGACGAAATGAATCTCAACTGGCTCTGTAGAAAATTCACTCCAGCCTAAAGAGGAATCCTCGCAATCTCCAGCTATTAAATCTTTATTTGGATCATCAGCTAATTCCTCCCTGGCCCGTATAATCGTAATTTTACCAGGATAAATCTGTTTAGGGAGATAATCAATCAGACATAAACAGCTAGTTTTATAGGCTTGGACAATTTTTTCAAGCTGCCTAGTTTCCGCATTGGGAGGAAGCATATTAGCCAGTTTAAAAAAGTTTAAGGCGTATTTTAATTGTTCCTCCACTGTTAAGAGTTGAAGAGTTTCATAGGAAATATCGATGGTTTTATCTAAATAAACTTCGATACCTTTGCTGACTTCAGCTAACCATCGCGCATGATCCCAATTAATATAATCAAGCAAAATTTGTTTGTCTTTATAAGTGGGTGCTGAAGAATCAATGATTGCTAGTAATGCCACTTGTTGACCCTGATTAACCAACTGTTGAGCCATTTCAAAAGCCACATTACCACCGTAGGAATGTCCTCCCAAAAAGTAGGGGCCTTGGGGTTGTAAATCTTGCATTGCTTGAAGATAAATACTGGCTATATCCTCAATGCGAGTGATTTCTCCAAACTGTTGATAGAGATCATTTTCAAAACTGTAGAAAGGTTGATCTTTTCCTAAACAACGTCCTAAATGGTAAAAATAAAATGGTCGTCCCCCGGCGCCTGGAACACAGAAGAAAGGAGGCTTTGAACCCTGGGGTTGAATGGGAACCAAACAAGACTGGTTAGAGGAATCTGCATCGGTTTGGATAATGGTCGCTAACTGTTCAATAGTTGGGTTTTGAAATATTGTAGTTACGGCAATTTCTTTGCCTAACTGTTCTTTAATTTGGGTGATTAAATAAGGAGCTAAAAGGGAATGACCACCGAGGTCAAAAAAGTTATCATGCACGCTAATTTTGTCAATCTTTAGCACTTTTGACCAGATTTGCACGAGGTTTAATTCTAACTGATTACGCGCTTCAATAAATCTGTCTGAATCACTGGTGTTACTGGGAGCTTTTAACGCACGACGATCAATTTTTCCGTTAGCTGTTAAAGGGAAAGACTCCAGCAGCACAAAAGCACCAGGAACCATATAACCGGGCAATTTATGGCTAAGAAATTGACGCAAATCGCCACTTGTTAGCTTTACTCCTAGCTTAGGTACAATATAGGCAACTAATTGTTTTTCCCCCGGATTGTCTTCACGAACAATCACACAAGAAGACTGTACCGCCTGATTTTGACTAAGTACAGCCTCAATTTCTCCCAATTCAATACGGAAGCCGCGAATTTTTACTTGATTGTCAATCCGTCCTACATATTCAATATTACCATCGGGTAAATAACGGGCCAAGTCTCCCGTTTTATATAATTTTGACGGCTCATTGCCCCCCTTATTAAGGGGGGTTGGGGGGATCACTTCATCCTTCTCAAAAGGATTAGGAATAAATTTTTCTTGGGTTAATTCGGGACGGTTAAGATAACCTTTGGCTAATCCCATACCACCAATATGTAATTCTCCTACTACACCAATCGGGACAGGTTGGAGATTTTTATCCAGCAAATAGATTTGGGTATTGGCAATCGCTTTACCAATGGGAATAGTTGTGGCTGTAGAAGCTATGTTTTCCACTAAATACCAGGAAGAAAACGTTGTATTTTCCGTTGGCCCATAGACATGAAGCAACCGTTGTGGCGCACCTTTTTCTAGTACCTCTTGTACCCATTTTGGTTCAACTGCTTCACCCCCAAATAGTAAGCAGCGTAAGTTACTAAAAGCTTGGGGAACTAAATTGGCTAACTGATTAAAAAGTGCTGTGGTTAAAAATAAGACACTAATCCGATTTTCCTTTAAGCTTAGTGCCAATTCTTGGGGTGAGAGCAAAACTGATTTAGCGATAATAATAATCTTAGCACCGTTAAGTAAAGCCCCCCAAATTTCAAAAGTAGCGGCATCAAAAGCAATATTAGACGCTTGAACAACGCGGTCATCAGGAGTAAACTGGATGTAATTAGTATTTAATACCAGTCGATTAACTGCTTGATGAGTGACGATAACACCCTTGGGTATTCCTGTAGAACCAGAAGTATAAATGACGTAGGCTAAATTATCCGCAGAAACTGTGCTGTTCAGATTCTCCAGACTTGCCTGATTAATTTGTTGCCAATCTTTGTCTAAACAGACAACAATAGCCTGATGATTTGGCAAGAAATTCTGTAAAGATTCGCAGGTTAACAGTATTTTAACCTGGGTATCTTGGAGCATAAAGCTAATGCGTTCTTGGGGATAATCTGGGTCAATAGGAACATAAGCTCCACCGACTTTAAGAATAGCCAATAATCCCACAATCATGTCTAAGGAACGCTCTAGACAAATCCCCACTAATTCCTCTGGTTTTACTCCTAATTTTCGCAAATAATGGGCTAATTGATTAGCACGACAATTTAATTCATTGTAGGTTAATTGTTGCTCTGAACATACCACTGCTACCGCGTCGGGTGTGCGTTTTACCTGTTCTTCAAATAATTGATGAATACATTGATCAGAGGGATAATCTGTGTGAGTTTCGTTCCACAATGATAACAATTGATAACGTTCTTCATCACTTAACATCGATAACTCAAAAATTCCCATATTGGGATTAGCTGCAATCGCAGTTAAGAGATTCTGAAAATGTTGCCC
>NZ_JASJFE010000894.1:0-5801 GCF_030067735.1 Microcystis sp. M53598_WE2
AATTCTCTTCGGTTCTAGAGCGTGCGGAGAGCATAGACCTGATAGCGATTGGGATTTGGCAATTTCATACGATGAAACAAACAGACAAACACATATTAAGGAAATCAGTAATGATTACTTAACTTCTCTCTCTATCTTGAGTGAATTGTTTGAGATAAACCGTGATTCGATCGATCTAATTGAACTCGATCGCTGTTCTCCATTAATGAAGTATCAAGTCGCACGAGATGGAAAACTTATCTATGAAAAAAATACGGGAGACTTTTTAAAATTTCGTGTATGCGCTTGGAAAGAGTACGCCGATACCGCTAAATTCCGAAAGATTCAAAAAGACAGTATCGATCTTTGGCTTAAACAATGGGGAGTTTAAACGATGGAAAGAGAGATAGTCACCGTTAGAATTCGTTTGATGATCAAATATCTTAATCGATTACGGGGGTTCGAGAGCGTTACTCTATCAGAGTATTTGGACAATTTTGACTATCAACTTATGGTTGAGAGATTGATAGAATTATTGGTAGAGTCATCTTCCGATATTAATAGCTATCTTCTTTTACAATTACATAACGTAACTCCCGCTACCTATTACGATTCTTTTATAGAAGCTGGTAAAAATGGTTTAACTACCAGAGAACTAGCCGGGGAGTTGGCGAAATCATCAGGAATGCGAAATCGTTTAGTGCATCAATACGAGGCGATCGATAATGAACTTGTTTTTAAGGCGATTCCGATCGCTTTATCTCAATTTCCGCTTTATCTCAAACAAATTACCGACTATTTAGACTCTCTAGAGGTGAAAGATGCCTAAAAAACAAAAAAAATTAGAGGAAACGGGACAGTTAAATCTATTCGATAACACTACAGAAATTGACGATGAAGATCTGGATTTTGAGTTCGAGGATATTGATTTAGAATCTCTTGTTTCCGAAGATTTAGGAATTAGCGAATCGGTAAGCGATCGCCGAGTCGAAACTGTTCGCCAACTGCTAACCCTAAAACTCCTACGGGAGGCGATTCGAGCGGAAAACCCCGACGATCGAGTTATGGCAGATTTTGCCGAAATGGTATTACCCAATTTACTCCGATTAGCGATCGGTGTCACGGCAAAAGGAGGAAATTTCTTCGAGGAAATCGATCGCCGTCGGGAATTAGAGGGAAAAAGCAAAGTTCGACGGGATAATGCAGGAGATCAATCTCTCAATACTCATTTACTTAATGGATTATTTCCCGCTAATCTCATCGAAAAACGACTAGAAAAACTCAATACTACCGTTCGACGGGTAGTAAAGGAATGCGAGCGCAGGTTGGCGATCGCTGGGTTTATTCTCCACGATTTCGAGAAATTCCGCTACTCGCTTTTTCCCGGGATGCCGGCGAAATATATCGAGATTAACGAGGACTTCGATCGAGATATCCGCAAACTATCACGAGAGGAACATCGAGAGATTTTTCAAGTATTGGTTCCCGAATTAGGATTAGATCGCTTTTTATTTTCCGATCAACCAGAAAAATGGACTGAATATCTTGATGATTTGATATATATCGCTAAAAATGCCCAGCGTCGGAATGATACCGATCGAAATACCTCGGAAGATGGCTTAAATACTCGCTTAAACAATAGCGCTCTCGAAAGTTTAACCGATCTTGCCTGTCTAGCCGATCGCCTCGCATCCATTATTAAACACCCCCACGACGCGGAAAAAGCTCCGTTACAAGACCTTTTATACAGCCTCAGCGATGGGGAACTAAAATTCACTTACCACAGCATCGCCGAAAACCGCGGGGTACTGACGAACGTACTTAATAACGCGGTGATGGAAGCACATCAAGAACTAGACTATCAGCCTTTACTTTACTTGCCTACGG
Source organism: Microcystis sp. M53598_WE2 (assembly GCF_030067735.1). NCBI lineage: Bacteria > Bacillati > Cyanobacteriota > Cyanophyceae > Chroococcales > Microcystaceae > Microcystis > Microcystis sp. M53598_WE2. The sequence continues at coordinate 1,867 of NZ_JASJFE010000894.1, forward strand.
GAGTTGTCTATATCGCCCCCAAAAACGCGCCAGAAGTGTCCCTAGAAACCTTACCGAATCGAGTGGTGGACACGATTAAATCCCTCTGTAGCGGCGAATTACAGCGTAAACAAACGGGATTCGGCCGAGATGGCAAAGGGATGAAATACGCGGATTACTATAGCCAATTTTTCGACGATGCCGGGTTAATGCGCGCTGCCCTCAACGCCACCCTTCGCATCCTCGGTGATAATAAAGCGTCCGTGGCCGGAAGTCGCGGCGAAAACCTGATTAAATTTCAACAACAGGGCGTTTTACCGACGGATTACGATTTTCATTGTGAAGATGATATCCGCATCGATCGCCTAGCGGAATTCGGGGACGTGGTGACGCGGAAAATCTGGGGCGATCGCTTGGAAAAAATCGAACAGGCGCGAAAATTGCAGAAAAACTTACCCGCACCGCCGGATTTAGATTTAATTAGCGAGATCGCGCATTATTGGAATCTAGAAAATTATCTGCCACAAATCCGAGCGATCAAGTGTATTAATGAATCTTTAAAAAAACTCAAACTGAAAGGCAATACGGGAGGGGTTCCCTACGAATGGTATTATCTAGCGGCGCGATACCTGAAACAGCATCCCGGAATCGAGGATATTAGACCGGTTGCAGAAGATTTAATCGCTTTTCTCGCCGCAAAAATCGCCGCCATAGTTGCGGGATATAACTTACCCGATGGTTGGGAGGATTTGCGAGAGTGGGTTAATCAAGTGGTGCAGTTACCCGGTCGGGAATTGGCCCACTCGATCGAAACCTTCCAGAAAGAATTAAACCACTACAACGCCGCTAAAAAACAAGGTCGCGGCCGTCAACTTCTCTGTTCGATCTCCCATTCTCCCTATAGTGTCAGCGAACAGATGGAATCGGCGGTTCTTTTTACTCCCCAAGTCTATACCAATAAACAAATGCTGGCAGGCTCGAACGCCAAACGAAACATTTCCAGTATCGCGGGAACGGAAATGATGTTGCGTCAGATTCTTATGAATCAAACCCAAGCGGTAGGAAAACGTTTCGAGGAGGGCAAATATCGCTATCTGTACTTTTACCCGACCTATTATTTTACTCCCGAAACCAATAGTTTTTTACAAAAAGCCTACGCTAACATCGCTCAAACTCGTTTTGATAGCTCGATAAAGTTGCACTTTGTCGATAAGGATCTAGTCGCTAACTTCGATCGAACCCGTTATCAGAGTGTCGATAGTTTCCTGATCGATGAAAAATTAAGGCAGAAAAAGGAAAGAATTAACGAGGAGGAAGATGGCAAAAAAGACCGCACTTTTAAACTATCCTATCCCGAAGATAAACCCCTAACCTTTTATTTTATGGCCCTACCTCCGGGCCGCGATCCCACCGATACGGAATCCTGGGTTATGCCGGCATGGTTAGGATTAGCTTTCCCGATGATTCTAGATGTCAAAACGGTGGTTTCTGAGTCTCCTATTCCTCCCTATCGCGACGGTGCGGAATTTGAAGAGACGGTATTTCTCGACAGTGCGCCCCAAGCGATCCGGTCCTTAACCCGATGCGATCGATTCCGTCTCGATCGAGTCTTGAACCCATGGCAAGATAATGACGGAAAAAAATATTCCGCCCCCTTAAATACCCTAACCGCAGCCTATTCTATTCATTTAGACGTAAACTCGAAGCAGGGTAAGACGGGTTATGATCCCAATTGGGGAAAATTAACGGAACTCGCTATCAATTTAGAAACCAGTCCTCTCTATGTTTTTCATTACCTTAAACAGTGGAAACGGGGCAAAGATGCCGATATACCGAGCGCTAATCGAATCGCTCTGTATCTCTACGATTTTTATCCTTGTTTCGATCCTTACGTTACAGAAGTTCACCGTTCTAATTTCACAATTAATATGGAAGAGCAATCCCCGTTAAATCACCCGAAAAAGTTAACCGAATTGTATCGTCAATTCTATCGAGCTAATAAACGATATAACCCGAAAGCGAACGCAGTTTTAAAACCGATCGATGTGGCCGCCGATACGATTCTCAAAGGAGGAATGTATCAGGGAGAAGCCCTAGTTTCTGTAGTAGCGGCGGAAGTGGCCAGCTTAATGAATCGGGTTCATGCTTCTACAGCAGAAGGTCGCTGGATTCTATCCGATCGAGAACAGGAAAGACAGAAAATATTGTTTTTTGCTCGTTATTTTGTGATCGATGTGTTCGAGGGTTCTTTTAAGGGCGATCGAGCGCGTCTAGCTGGCAGACAATTAAACCTCATTCGCGATACCTGCGAATTTCTTTACCGTCTCGAACAGGACAGAGAAAATCAAGAGTTAAAAGCCCAGGGTCAACCTGTGGATGAAGATTCTGAAAACAATAATTAATTCAAGGAGTACCTACCATGTCTTTACTGAAAACCCTCAATTCTAAATTCTTTCATAGCGAGATTCCCTACAAACCGATGGGAAAATACGTTCACTTTTTGACGATTCGAGTCACAGAATCTTATCCTTTATTTCAAACAGATGGAGAGCTAAATAAAGCTCGTGTTCGTGCGGGAATTGATAGCAAAAAAACGATTAGTCGTTTATCGATGTTTAAACGAAAACAGTCAACTCCAGAACGCCTAGTAGGTCGAGAATTACTCAGAAACTACGGATTAATTACCGCCGAAGAATGTGAGTATAATGTAAAATTTGCCATGAATAACCCCGACTGTATTATTTATGGTTTTGCCATCGGTGATTCGGGTTCAGAAAAATCGAAAGTAGTAGTAGATACGGCTTTTTCGATCACACCCTTTGATGAATCCCATGAAAGTTTTACTTTAAACGCTCCCTACGAGAATGGTACTATGGCATCTAAGGGAGAAAATAACACAAAAGTAGGAGAAGTGACTAGCCGAATTAACCAACAAGATCACATTCGTCCGCAGGTGTTTTTCCCTAGTATTGTCACCCTAAAAGATCCGACAGAAGCAAGTTTTCTCTATGTTTTTAATAACATCCTGCGTACCCGTCACTACGGCGCGCAAACCACCCGGACGGGACGGGTAAGAAATGAGCTTATCGGTGTTATTTTTGCCGATGGGGAAATTGTTAGTAATTTGCGCTGGACACAGGCAATATATGATCGCCTTCCCGATGAAGTATTACACTCGATCGATCCCTTAGACGAGGATTTAGTTATGGAAAAAGCCACCGAAGCAATACAAGCATTAATGGCGGAAGAATTTATCGTTCATACCGATTTTATCGGGGAAAATTTTCAACCTTTATTAACTGAGGTGAAAACTCTCACGGGTACGGAAGCAGGAATTTTATCGATCTTGAAACAAGCGGATAAAGAAGCGAAAGACTACGCTAAGAAACATATCGCCGAGAAAAAACCAGCCGCTCAAAAACCGTAAATTTCAGTAGGGTGAGTAATTTCTCACCCTATATCCTCGCAATTTTTAAAGAGTTATGGTACATATTTATTCCTGTCAATTAGAACTGCACGATAGTCTTTATTACGCAACCCGTGAAATCGGCAGACTCTACGAAAGCGAACCCGTAATTCATAATTACGCGCTCTGTTATGCTTTGGGATTGGTAAATAGCGATAGTTATCGTTACTTCTGTTCCGAACAGATTCCCCAGTACCAAGAACATTTAAATCCTCTTAACGAAGAGAAAATTTATGTCACTCCCGCACGGGCGATCGTTCATACGGCGGTTCTCAATACTTGGAAATATGCCAATAATAACTATCATGTGGAGATGGAAAAAACCCAGAAAAATATTCCCAGTTTTGGCAGAGCCAAAGAAATCGCTCCCGAAAGTGTTTTTGAATGTTTTATTATTTCCCATCACCCCCTACAACTTCCTAAATGGATTCGTTTGGGAAAATGGATGAGTAAAGCGGAAGTAAAACTGACAGAACTTTCCCTATCAAAA
>NZ_JASJFE010000120.1:0-2307 GCF_030067735.1 Microcystis sp. M53598_WE2
CCAGAAGGCAATTGATAGCCTGTTAAATTCCCTTGTTTCCACCACCTCCAAGCCGTTCGATAACTTATTCCTGTTTTTTTTGCCTAGTCTGATAGTTTCATGTCTATATATTACCTTACCTGACTATATCTGACTATATTTGTATTGAAACTTTACAATACTAAATCCAGTTATTAAAAACTGATTATTTATTCTCCCTTTTGCATGAGTGCCTGTCCTAATATGTAGCCTATACTCAACGGATTTAGTATTAGTTGAATAATCTTTGCAGAAAAGTGCTTCGATCCCGCAGGAAAACCTGAGCGCAATTGCGCCCCGGCATTCCCGAAATTGAGCCGCCGGGGTGAGTTCCTGCCCCAGTTAAATAAAGGTTTTTAATTGGGGTTTTGTAGTTAGCTATTTCCGGCAAAGGACGCAGGAAAATCATCTGATCTAAAGTCATATCCAGATGATAGTAATTACCTTTATAGGAACCCAAACGATTAGCTAATTCGGCCGGACTTTCCACCCGACGGGCAATAATGGCGGATTTGAGATTTGGGGCATAATCGGCCAGTTTATCAAGAACTCGATCGGCCACGCGATTTTTTAATTCTTCCGTCCATCCCGTGCCGTTTAATCCTGTTCCCTCGGCCCCGGCAATCTGATAGGGGGCAAAAAATTCGATCCAGAGGGTATGCTTGCCTTGGGGAGCCATGGAGGGATCGAGAATAGTGGGTACATCTAGGTACATCGAGGGATTTTCGTCGGGAATCTGCCCCAAAATCGTTAAAGCGTGGGCTTGTTCAACGTGACGCACGGAATCGGCGATGAGAATCGTTCCCTGTAAATACTCCTCTTTGTGATCGTAAGCCTCGAACCTTGGTGCTTCGGCGAGGGCGCAATCAATTTTAAGAATTGTTTCATTGTTATTGACAATTCGCCGTTCTACCCTTTCTCGCAATTCTGGATCAGCGGCATCCACATCGGCGGGAGCGACTAACTGTAAAAAAACTCGTCTAGCGTCAATATTAGAGATAACACCCGCTTTTGCCAGATATTCTTGTCCAGAGTCCACCCTAACCCCGATCGCTTGTCCTTCCTCCACTAGAATCTGTTTAACCTTCTGCTCGGTTAAAATTACCCCACCGAGACTGACAACACATTTCACCAGAGCCTCGGTTAGTGCGCCCGTACCACCACGAGGGCGAGCCACCCCGGGGGAGTGACGCATCGCCATCATCATCATCCCGGAGGTAATGCCTTTTTGGGAGGGAGGAGCGCCAATTTCCGCCGCTAGACGAGCCAGGGGTGCTTTGACAAATTCGCTCTCAAACCACTCATTGAGGACATCTTCGGGGGAAGTAATCATCGTGCGGATGAAGTCGAGCAGTTTCTTTTTCGAGCCGATCGCTTTCCAGACACTAGCTAAGGCACTAGAGTTATAATTGCGGGCGATTCTGAGCAAATCTTGGGGCGGGGCATTAAACCAAGGCCCGATCGCATTCATCAACTGCGCCCAATAGTCGATAAACTGAAGGTAGCGATCGGCATCTCGCGGAGAAAACTGGGCAATTGCGGCGTGAGTTTTTTCCAGAGAGCGATAGGAAAGAAAATATTGGCCAGAGGGATGGGGACAGAAAACGGTAGGATCGAAGAATAAATACTCTAATCCGTGGCGTTTTAGCTCTAATTCCTCAATTACTGGTCCTAAAAAGATAAATTCGTGATCGATCGCACAGAGATTAAACTTAAAATCGGGGGCTAGATCTGGGATAACCGCTTCTGTGGTTGCCGCTCCTCCCGGTACGCTACGCTGTTCCAGAAGGAGGACGCGATAACCGGCTTTGAGGAGATAGGCGGCACAAACTAAACCATTATGCCCCGCACCGATGAGGATGACATCGTAACTTTCCATACAGTTTCAAAAATTCCTATTTTTAATTTTGCGCTTTTCTTGGCCTTAATATGTTAAAAATAGTTAAAGATTGGCTGCTGTCAGCAGATTTCAGCGAGTCGTTATGAGTGAGCAGGTAGAAAACATTTAATTTTTACTTTTTTTTATGAGTTCTTCCATCAAAGTTATTCAACCATCCGGTATTTTAGATGGCAACCAAGCCAGCGAATTTCGCCAAGAAATTGCCGAAGCCGTGCAGGAAGGGTCAGAAGTTATTATCGTTGATTTCAAGAATGTCACCTTTATGGATAGTTCTGGTTTAGGGGCGTTAGTTTTATCCTTAAAAACCGTACGTTCTGCGGGGGGTAAACTATTGATCTGCTCGATTAATGATCAGATAAAAATGTTGTTTGAATTGACCGATATGGATC
>NZ_JASJFE010000105.1:0-1418 GCF_030067735.1 Microcystis sp. M53598_WE2
CAATCGCGTTGGAAGAAGGAACAACTGCACCAGAGATGATGTTGTTTCCGTAGAGTAGAGAACCAGCTACAGGCTCGCGGATACCGTCGATATCTACAGGAGGAGCGGCGATAAAGGCGATGATGAAGCAGGTGGTGGCGGTGAGCAGGGTGGGGATCATGATGACACCGAACCAGCCGACATAAAGACGGTTGTTGGTGCTGGTGATCCACTGGCAGAACTGCTCCCACAGGGAAGCGCTTTCGCGCTGTTGTAGAGTTGTAGTCATGGTTGGATAATTTCTGTATGTATTAGGTTGTCAAGGTTCGTTGTTTGACATGAGTTAATACTATCGGCTTTTTATAGTTATGTAAAGGGGTTTTAAGGAATATTTTTTTATCAATGTCATAACTTTTACTTATATAATTGATGTTCAGGTAAACTAGAAGCAGACAAATTCTGCAAAAATAAGCAATGATACCCGAAATTACCGCAAAACTATTGGAAGCGAAGAAGGAAAAAGGCCTGAGTTTCGCTGACCTAGAAGCGATTCTAGGACGAGATGAGGTGTGGATTGCCGCTGTTTTTTACCGGCAAGCGAGCGCCTCCCTAGAAGAAGCAACGAAAATTGTGGCAGCTTTGGGACTGGGAACCGAAATCGTCGCATCCTTAACCGAGTATCCTGTCAAGGGATTGGGTCCTGTTGTCCCCACCGACCCCCTGATTTATCGTTTCTACGAGATCATGCAGGTGTATGGAATGCCACTAAAATCGGTGATTCATGAAAAATTCGGCGATGGCATTATGAGTGCGATCGATTTTACCCTCGACGTGGATAAGGAGGAAGACCCTAAAGGCGATCGCGTTAAAATTACCATGTCGGGTAAGTTTTTATCCTATAAGAAGTGGTGAGTCCGGCCAAAGTCAACGGTAAGGAATTTCTATTCCTTGCCGCTCCTGGTATTTTTCTTAACAAAACTTAACAATTGACGGCAAAATTTTGCTTGCTTTTTTTGGCAGATTTTGGGACAATATTTTTAAAAGAGTTTAGTAATAATGGAAATCTTAGCACTTGAACTTAAACACAAAAGTCCCATTATAAGAAAATCATAACCCAAGCCGCCGCAAAAGTCAAGGTATCTCTCCTAATTATGCTGTGAAACTTCTAATTCCTTGAGCGGTGAGGGTTTGGGGAATTATGAATTATGAATTGGGGAGTGGGAAGACAGTAAACTGATATAGTCATTTCAGATAAGTCTGATACGCTCTAGACCGATGAAACCCTGATTAACTCTAGCATTGATATTCTCAATCTTAATTGAAATGACTATAACTGCCAATTCAGACTTCAATTGGCGATGTTATATTGAACATTTTCAAGAAGAAGGCGCACCGCAAAGCGGATCTCTGCGAGATCGCTGTTTTTTTACCGCTTATGA
>NZ_JASJFE010000280.1:0-13512 GCF_030067735.1 Microcystis sp. M53598_WE2
GGAATTGAGTCCTAAAAGAGAAAATAAGCCAGATAAACCTAAAAACAATCCTATTCATAGTTATTTGCCCGTTTTTAGTCCTGATTTCAAAGCAGATTTAGCTTGGTGGTATCGGAACGAACCGAAAAAAGGCGATAAAATCTTAGACTTAGTAGCAGATATTTTGGATGCCGATCCGTTTACAGGATTGGGTAGGCCCGAACCTCTTAAGTATATTGCTGCCGACACTTGGTCACGACGGATCGACTTAGAGCATCGTTTGGTTTATAAAGTCACGGGAAATAAGGTTTATTTTTTACAAGCTCGCTATCATTATCAATCAGGCTAAACTCAGACAAACCCATTAAGAACTGTTACAGGAGAAAGGGGACAAAGAACGTAGTACGTTCCCCCTCGCAGCTTGGGTTAGGCGATAGCCCAACCCAAGACAGAAGGAGGATAACAGCACAGCACACACCCCCACAACTGTATCAAAAGCTACAATTTATAAATCTTTACATTTCTCTCCCTGACGAGCTATCCACCATGAAACCCATCCTCAACGCCCAGATGATTTCGGAAGTTAGAGGACAACCAGAATCACGACCAATATCAACGGACGGGACTCAACTGCCCCAATTCGACGCTCACCGCATCAAAGCGATTGTCCCCAGGGCGATAGGAGAGAATTTCCAAGCCAATCGGCTCGCCACTGGTGGAATCCTTAATCAAAATCACCCCATCCCCCAGTTCAGTACAAATCTGCTCCTTTCTGGGTTGCTGCCAGAAGACAGTGAGTAATTCCGTTTCCGGTTCATAGAAAACTTTTACTTGAGCCATAGCATTTCCCCTTCTTTAATCCCATCGGTTTGGTAGGCAGTAATCAAGAACCCATCTCCATTTAAACGCCGAGCCACTGCCACAACCCAACGTTTTTCCTGTCGCTGGCGATAGAATAGCAGCACCCCAGCATCGCCGCTACTGCGTCGAATTTCATCCGGTGAAGGACAGCCCAACCCAACCCTAAAAGAGGATTCCATACAACCACACATACTATCCCCCACAACTGTATTAAAAGCTACAATTTAATAAATATTTACATTCCTCTCCCTAACCAGCGATCGAGATTTTGGGGTTTTTGGGGAGTTCAAGAGCTTGGACTTGTACAATAAAGTTGTACAAGTCTCCAAAGACCAAGCAAATTAGCGCTGAAAGCTTGAGGATTACAACCTTTCTCCTGTCGATCCTAGACATCATTCTAAAAGTCGGCACTTAAAGGGGTACGGGGGAAAGGAATCACATCGCGAATATTGGTCATTCCCGTCATGAATTGTACCAGGCGCTCGAATCCTAAACCAAAACCGGCGTGGGGAACGGAACCGTAGCGACGCAGATCCAAATACCACCACAAATCATCGGGATTCATTCCCTGTTCCTGCATTCTTTGGATTAATACATCTAATCGTTCTTCCCGTTGGGAACCGCCGATAATTTCGCCGATCTTGGGCGCTAAAATATCCATAGCGGAAACGGTTTTATTACTGTCATCTAGACGCATATAAAAAGCTTTGATTGTCTTGGGATAATTGGTGACAATCACGGGTTTTTTAAATAGTTCTTCCGCTAGATAACGTTCGTGTTCTGACTGTAAATCTACGCCCCATTCTACGGGAAACTCGAACTGACGATCGGCTTTTTCTAATAACTCGATCGCTTCGCTGTAGGTAATCCGTCCAAACTCACTATTAACGATATTCTCGGCCGTACTTAACACCGTTTTATCGATACGTTCGTTAAAAAACTGCAAATCTTCGGGACAATTTTCTAAGACGAATTTAAAGATATATTTCAGAAAAGCTTCCGCTAAATCCTGATCTCCTTCCAAGTCACAAAAAGCCATTTCCGGTTCCACCATCCAAAACTCGGCCAGATGACGGGAAGTATTAGAATTTTCGGCGCGAAAAGTCGGGCCAAAAGTGTAAACATTAGATAAAGCCATGGCCATTACTTCCGCTTGTAATTGTCCACTGACGGTTAAATAGGCCCGTTTACCAAAGAAATCTTCGGCAAAATTGGCGGGTTTTTTTAAGTCTAAACTGGTGACAGTAAATAATTCCCCCGCACCTTCGCAGTCGTTAGCGGTAATAATGGGAGTATGTACCCAAATAAAGCCCTTTTCTTGGAAAAAAGTGTGTATAGCGGTAGCGCAAGCGTTTCTAACCCGCATTACTGCTCCTAGGGTGTTGGTTCTTGCTCGCAGATGGGCAATGGTTCTCAGGAATTCAAAGGAATGACGTTTCTTTTGTAGGGGATAATCCGGGGGACAGTCACCATAAAGGGTGATTTCGGCCGCTTTTAACTCGATATTTTGCCCTTTACCCGGGGAAAGAACCAAATTTCCCGAAACAGCGATCGCCGTTCCTGTACTAATTATTTTTAGTACATTTTCATAATCGGGTAAAGTCGGTTCGAGGATAACTTGTAAGTTGGCTAGGGATGAGCCATCATTAACTTCCAGGAAAGTAAATTCTTTTAATTCTCGTTTTGTTCTCACCCAACCCTGCACGGTGACGGATTGATCCGGTTGTCCTGTTTGAAAGATTTCCTTGATTCTGCTAGTCATCGCGTATCCCTATGTTAAGTGGCTGAGTGGAATTAAATATAAGATGAACGTAGGTTGGGTTGAAGCATGAAACCCAACGCCAGATTATGTTACGCTACCGCTAACCCATCCTACAAATAATTGTGTCTCCCTACTTAGAACCAAAGAGTAAGTGGGTGGGTGGAATTAAATATAAGATGAACGTAAGTTGGGTTGAAGCATGAAACCCAACGGCCGCATGGGTTACGCTACCGCTAACCCATCCTACAAATAATTGTGCCTCCCTACTTATTTTAGAATAGAAGGTTCAGATCAGGCTAAAATCAATCTCGAACAGGTCTCATGCTTCTGGTGGAAAAATTATTAAGTAAGCCCAAAAGCCGTAAATTAGCGATTTTTTTGGCTTTTATCGGCAGCATTCTCGCTTTACCCTTTCCTATCGCCGGTATTCATAAATTCTATCTCGGTCAACCTCTCTGGGGAATTATCTATCTTCTCCTCTGGCAAACTCCGATTCCCCGGGTGGCTTGCGCGATCGATGCAGTGTGGTATTTAATCCAAGATAACCAATTTTTGGCTAACTATTTTCCCACTGCCACCACTGCTGCCACTGTCCCCAGTTTAGAGCCTAAACAAGTAGAGGCGATCGGGGCAGCTTTAAGAGAATTAGAGCGCCTCCGGCAAGAAGGATTAATTTCTGAGTACGAATTTGAAGAAAAACGGCGACAATTACTATAATGACACCGCAAAACTGGTTAGGACGCACTTTTAACCCTTTAAAAGCCAAAATTAGCAATGATCCCTATTATCGCTTCCGTTCCCTTGATGAGATCGCTATGGCGGCACAATTGGGCATTAAAATTAATGTCAGTCAAGCGGGTGTGGATGATTGGCTGCGATTGCCGGGGATATCCATCCATCAAGCGCGAATGTTGGTGGAATTGTCGGGTATGGGGGTAGAATTGCTTTGTCTTGAAGATCTAGCCGCTGCTTTGAGTGTTCCTGTGGCTAGATTGAAAGCTTGGGAGCCGATTCTAGAATTTGCCTATTATAGTCCCGAAAGTCACCTCGCACCCCCTAAAATCAATCCTAACACCGCTTCGATCGAGCAGTTAACCACCCTGCCCCTAATCAGCGATAATTTGGCAGCTGCCATTATTAAAAGCAGAGAAGAACAGGGATTATTTAAGAATATTGTGGATTTTAAAGGGCGTTTATCCCTAGACGCTCAGGAAATCTCCCAATTAATGCACTTTTTCCAGTTTTAATCCCAAATCCTCAGAACAGGAGACAGGAGACAGGAGTCAGGAGTCAGGAGACAGGAGATTATTTCTATTTATTCTTCCGACACCCCACACCCGACACCCCACACCCGACACCCCACACTCCACTTCCCCACTTCCCAGTAAATCTAACTGTCTTCAGATTCCTCCGCATCACTAGGGGGAACTAGGGCCACCGCAGCGATCGCATCGTCCTCATCAAGTTTTTGCACCCGGATGCCTCCGGCCGATCGCGATTGGGGAGTAATAGCATCGACGGATTGACGGATAATAATACCCCGTTCGGTGATAATCATAAATTCCTCGTGGGGGTTAACAACGTGCAGAGCCGCTAATTTATCGTTCTTTTTGCGGAATTTAATCACTCTGACTCCTAATCCCGCCCGATTTTGTAGCCGGAGGAGGGTAACGGGAACCCGTTTTCCTAGTCCTGCCATGGTAATCGCTAACACCCAGGGGCCATTATTAGCCACTTCGGGGTTAATTTCTTCGCTTTCGTCCTCGGTTTCTTCTTCGTTAGATTCAGCGATTTGAGCGACAATTTGACTAGGCAGGATGTCCATACTGATTAATTCGTCACCTGAGCGCAATTTCATCGATTTTACGCCTTTAGTTGCCCTTCCCAAGGAGCGCAATTGTTGACTATCGGCCTTAAAATGAATGGCCATCCCCTGACGAGAACCGATAATGACGCTATCTTCCTCTTTGGCCAAGCGAACCCAACGCAGTTGATCACCGTCTTCGAGAGAAATGGCGATTAAACCGTTCGATCGAATATTACTAAAGGCAGCGAGGGCGGTTTTCTTGATAAATCCCTTTTGTGTGAGCATAATCAGGTAATTATCCTCGCTGAACTCGCTGACTGCCACCACCGAGGTAATTTTCTCCCCTTTGGGAATCTCTAACAGTTGCACGATGGGAACGCCGCGAGCGGTGCGGGAACCGGTGGGGATATGATAGGCATTGAGACTATAGACAACCCCGCGATCGGTGAAAAAGAGGACGCTATCGTGATCGCGGCAGGTGATAAAGTGATCGATGCCGTCGTCTTCTTTCATTTTTGCGCCAGCTTTGCCCCTTGTCGCCCGATTTTGGGACTCAAAGGTATTAACGGGCATTCTTTTGATGTAACCCTGTTCGGTGACGAGAATTAAGGCCTGTTCGTTGGCAATCAGGTCAGTTTCGGCGATTTCTCCTTCCCGTTGTTCAATATGAGTGCGACGCGGGGTAGCGTGAATCGTTTTGATCTGTTGCAGTTCTTCCTCGATAATGCTGTCGATCCGTTCTTTTTTGGCTAAAATATCCTGAAGATCGCCGATTTTTGCCAGTAATTCCCCGTGTTCTTGCTGAATTTTCTCCGATTCTAGGGCGGTTAAACGCCGCAGCTGCATTTGTAGGATTGCGTCCGCTTGCACCTCTGAGAGACCAAAATTCTGCACTAATCCCTCTTTTGCACTAGCTGTGTCGGCAGCACTGCGAATCAGGGCAATGACTGCATCGAGACTAGCGAGGGCAATTAGTAAACCCTGAAGGATATGATCCCTTTCCTCGGCCTTGCGGAGTTCATAACGGGTACGACGGGTGATCACTTCTACCCGAAAATCGAGGAAAACCCGGAGAAACTCCCTTAAAGTCAGTAATCTCGGTTCGTTATCGACTAATGCCAACATATTCGCCCCAAAATTCGACTGGAGGGGCGTTTGTTTATAAAGATTGTTGAGGACGACGCGGGGATAGGCATCCCGTTTCAGTTCGATCACCACCCGGATGCCGTCGCGATCGCTTTCGTCCCGCACATCGGAAATACCGTCTATTTTGCGATCATTGACCAAATCGGCGATTTTTTCGATTAATGCCGCTTTATTGGTTTGATAGGGCAGTTCGGTGATAATAATAGCATCTCGATCGGGTCTTCCCCTTTGTTCGATAGTTTCAATGGTGGCGACTCCCCGCAGGGTAATGGAACCGCGGCCGGTGGTGTAAGCTTCCTGAATGCCGTCTCTACCAAGGATATGCCCCCCGGTGGGAAAGTCTGGCCCCGGGATATAACGCTGTAATTCCGTATCGGTGAGATCGGGGTTATGGATGAGGGCAACGGTTCCATCGATAATCTCGGCCAGGTTGTGGGGGGGGATATTGGTGGCCATACCGACGGCGATGCCCGATGAGCCATTAATTAGCAGTTGCGGGACTCTAGAGGGCAAAACCACGGGTTCCTGTTGGGAACCATCGAAGTTATCGGCAAAATCGACGGTTTCTGACTCGATATCCTGTAGTAGGGCGTTGGTGGCTAGGGTGTGCAGACGACACTCGGTATAACGCATGGCTGCCGGGGGATCGTTATCGATCGATCCGAAGTTACCATGACCGTTAATCAGGGGATCGCGCATGGAGAAATCCTGGGCCATGCGGACGAGAGCATCATAAACAGCAGTATCCCCGTGGGGGTGGTATTTTCCTAATACTTCCCCGACGACTCTAGCGCATTTCCGGAAGGGGCGATCGGGGGTTAATCCTAGTTCGTACATCGCATAAAGAATGCGCCGGTGTACGGGTTTCAGTCCGTCCCTAGCGTCGGGCAAGGCGCGTCCAACGATGACGCTCATGGCGTATTCTAGATAGGAACGGGACATTTCATTGCTTAAGTCTGTGGGGACGACATGATCCTGGGCGGCGGTCATAGGGGGGTTAACTCCAATAACAAGGCAAAAAAAGCGTTTTTGTGAGTAAATTCGCTAAAAATCGGGTTTTTACCCTTTTGATGTGCAGAATATGCCCATTTGTACGACTATTTTACCATAAAATCCCTCTTTTTTGGGGTTTAAGGCGGCACTCAAACGTTTGCCGAAGGTCTGTTCCCTCATTCCAGTCCCATCTTGACACTCTGTGGACTATCTGTCACAATATTATCATGTAGGCCATTTGTTCTTAAAGTAATGGATTTGCAATTGTCATTATTTCCAGATAATCAACCAAGTCAGGCGGTAAGCAAACAGAAAAAAGCCAAGTTAGGTCGTTACGAAAGAATTCAGCGCGAACTAGCAACGGTAAAGCGTGATCCCTATCAAGTCCTGGTCGATGTTAACGTTCCGCTTAAGCCTCTCAATAGCTATAATTTTATCGATCTATTCTCCGGTGCGGGCGGTATAAGCCAAGGTTTATTGCAAGCAGGTTTTAACCCTGTAGCCAGTGCAGAAATTAGCCCGATCGCCTCAGCAACCCATCAAAAGAATTTTCCCAATTGTCATCATTTTTGTGGTGATATACATGATTTTAATACTCAAGAATGGTTGGCAAAAATTGGCAATCCATTCATTCATCTTGTGGTGGGCGGACCACCATGTCAAGGATTTTCCGTTGCTGGAAAACGAGATGCTAATGATCCACGGAATCATCTCTTTCAAGAATTTATTCGCCTTGTTTATGAAATACAGCCTTGGTACGTTGTCATGGAGAATGTACCCGGTATTCTAACAATAAAAAAAGGAGAAATTAAGCAAAATATTCTGGAAGCTTTTCAAGGCATTGGCTATGGAAATATTTCAATAGCAATTCTTGAATCTGCCGCCTATGGCGTTCCTCAAATAAGACCAAGAGCTATTTTCATAGCTAATAGATTTGGGCTGCCAAATCCTTATCCAAGTCCTCAATTAGTACCGGAGAAATACCAACCGATTGAAGCTGCTATCTGCGATTTACCTGCCTATGAACCTCTTCCCAGTATCAATCACGAATGGACTCGTCACTCCCCCGAATATATGGCCAGAATAGCTCAAGTTCCTCCCGGTGGTTCCTTATATGAAACTTATGTTGATGCCTTCAAACGACAGTATCGGGGTAAGCCAAGTATGACAATTAAAGAAAATCATGGCGGTACTCATATCCATCCCTATTTAAATCGGGTTATTTCAGCCAGAGAAATGGCTAGATTACAAACTTTTCCCGATTCCTTTATTTTTGAAGGAACAATGAAAAAAGCGATGTGGCAAATTGGAAATGCCGTACCTCCACGTTTGGCAGAGTGTATTGGCTATGCTCTTATTCCCTACTTAAATCTCATAGCTACAGGTAATAAAAATATTGGAGAGGTGGCAATATAAATCACGGCTCTTCAGTCAATTTGATATTAAGAGAATTACGCCATGTTTCAAAATCATACCAACCGCAACCTACACAGCCCTGTTCTGCTGCTGCTCCAGATTGAGGAATATTTTCCGGCCAGTTCTCTCCACCGGAATACCAAAATCTGATATCCATTGGTGTTCCTCGCTTACCAGTTTTAATACATTTTTCACAACTTCTTGACTTTAATAAATTATGATTTCCCGCACTATCTTTTTTGAGAAGCTGAAACTTGTTTCTCATCTCAGCTACACTCATATTGAGATCATGACTTGGTTCACTTATCCCCCAACGTTCCATAGGAAAACGATGGTCAATAACCAGTTCATGTGACTGTCTGATTCTGTTTTCAATCACATCTTTATATCGATAAAACTCCAAAATTCTAGCTACTAATTGAGGCGGTATGTTGGCGGAGGCATTCGCCGCTCGCATCTCTCCAGTCCATCGATCCCAAGTTGTTGTTTTCTGACAAATTGGACAGTATTCTCGTTTTGTTTCTATTACTAGCCCCTGGCGACCGCTCCTATTTCCGCGCTCTAATCCTTGGATACCACCGCCGCCAGCATATTGCTCCGATGCTATTTTTTTCCCTTCACAGGTACGACAATGCCAAGCTCGATCTGATAATAACTCGAAGACTTTGTACTGTGATGAACCCTGTTTAAACTTTGCTTTTAGAGCTTCTACTAAATCAGAACTCATTCCGGTTTCTCTATTTCTATCTCTAAATTTTCCAGTAATTGGGATACAGTTATGTTTAATCCCTTCGCCAGAGTGACAAGAGCGGTAAGAGAAGGATTTCTTACTCCTCGCTCTAGTCCAGATATATAGGTACGATCAAGATGGCAACGTAGCCCTAGTTCTTCTTGTGATATGCCTAAAGCGGCTCTATGCTCTCGGATCATTAACCCCAATGCCCTTAAAATTACTGCTTTTGATTTTTCCATAAAGTCTATAATCGTCCTTAGTGGACGATAAGTCCACGGACTATATGTCACAGGAATAATTTTCCTCTCCTCCCGTCAACCAAACAGCCTCTTAATCAGAATCAAAAGATCGTCAAGGCAGCTCACAGGGGGACAAAATCAGATTTTTTAGCAGTTTTTCCCTCGATAATTTAGGATAAAATAAAAATGCGATCGAGAGTTAATACCATAGCCCGATCAGCAGCTCAAGAATCGATGATAATTGAGATTAATGATCCCTTAACTCCAGCGAAGACTATTAACCTGATTTTCCCAGCGCAAAAATTCCCCCAAAATGCTTACTCCTCTCCTCTGGCAAAGTGCCAATCCCAACCCCGATAATCTGGAGAATTTCCAAATTATTAGCCAATGGTGGCAAGATTTAAATCTTAAGGAAGTCTTCTGGCAACAGCGTTTAATTCCCGATACTGGCTCTCTGGAAGATATTAATTGGGAGCGGCAAGGTTTTGATGAAAAATTTAGCATCCAAATGCCTCAAATTCGGGGGATTACCCTCTATTGGCATAAATCTACTTTTGCTGACGAAAGAAGCATGACACCTAAACAATTAATTTTAGATCGGGAACGGGAGCAATTAGACATTTATCCCCAATCCCAAGCTAGTTTAGTTATTCGGGTGACGAAACCCCATCTAGTTTATCAAAAATTCGAGCTAAAAAATCCTCTCCTGGTTGGCAAAAAAGCAGAAAGTGAATATATTTTACTGATCAGGGATAAAGAACAGCAAATAGAAGTTAAAATTAATCTCAGTCCCGAAAATTATCGCCAATTTCTAGAAACCATGACCGAGGATAAATAATGTGGCAGGGAAACCTAGAACTAATTTACAAGCAAAAAAATCTCGCAACCGAGATTAATCACGTCTATGCTACCGCCCCTTTAAAAGTACAAAGACCTTTTTATCCCGAAGGAAAAAACCTTTGTCATACGGTAATTTTACACACGGCGGGGGGAATAGTTGGGGGTGATGTTCTTCAACAAAAAATTCATCTCCAAGCCGCTACTAATGCCCTGATTACCACTGCTTCTGCTGGAAAAGTTTACCAGAGTAACGGTCAGATGGCCCAGCAATTAATCGAGATTAAAATCGATGACAATGCCGGGTTAGAATGGCTACCCCAAGAAACAATTATCTTTAATGGGGCGGCATTTCGCCAACATTTACGAGTGGATTTAGGGGAAAATAGCAGTTGGTTGGGATGGGAAATTACCCGTTTTGGTCGCAGTGCGCGAGGGGAGAAATTTTTAGCGGGAGAATGGCATTCTAATTGGGAAATTTGGCGATCTGGACAACCTTTATGGCTCGATCGATCCTGCCTGTTAGGTGGTAAAATGATCGAGGGATTTTCTGGTTTAAATGATAGCGCCCTGATCGGTACTTTAGTTTATATCGGTCAACCGGTGGGCAGAAATTTAATCGAGAAAGTGAGAGATTTTTCCCTAGAAGGAGAGAGGGGAGTTACTAACACTTTAGGAGATGGTCTTTTGTGTCGTTATCGGGGTAATTCTAGCGGTGAAGTGCGACAATGGTTTCAGCAGGTTTGGCAAATTTTAAGACGAGAAATGAGCGATCGAGAGGCAATTATTCCGCGAGTTTGGTTATCTTGGTAAAGGCGGTCAATTTTAATTTTCTCAAGTCACTTGAATGCCTGTATCGGTGATTGGGGCTATCCAAAATTGTAGATCGGGAGCGACGAGAATTTCCCGGGCCTCTTTAACAATAGTTTCCGCCACTTCCTGAGATGAACAGAGAGTAAAAACCGTTGGGCCAGAGCCTGACATCATCGTTCCCAAGCCGCCTAAATCCCCTAGAACCTGTCTTAACTCGGCTACGAGGGGAAATTCGGGTAAAACCACCTTTTCGAGGTCATTGTGGATAAATTTGCCGATAGCGGCTGGTTTTTTCTGGGCGATCGCTTGTACCAAAGCCCCGGAACTCACCTGCTGACGGCGGTGATGAAAGTCCTCTGGAGAAGACAGATAGGTATCCTGAAATTTTTGTCGATAGCTTTGGTAGGCCCAGGGTGTAGAAACGGATAAATGATCGTATTTGGCTAAAATCACCCATAATCCAGTGAGAGGAGCGATAGGATCGAGAATTTCTCCCCTTCCCGTACAGATAACCGTTCCTCCTGTCACACAAAAGGAAGTATCGGACCCCAATCTTGCCGCTAAAGTTTCTAATTCCGGACGGGTTAAGCCTAATTCCCAGATTAAATCGATGCCAACTAACACCGCCGCCGCGTTGGTGGAACCCCCCGCTAAACCGGCAGCCACGGGAATATATTTCTCGATGGTGATATCGATGCCGCCGTAATTGGCAAAGAGGCGGGGGAATTCCTTCGCCATCAAAGTGGCGGCCCGATGGGCGAGATTACTGCTATCTTGGGGGACGAGGGGATGATGGCAAAAGAGACGGAATTCCTGCAATCCGTTCGGCCGGAGAGTGATGCGATCGCATAATGCCACCGTCTGCATCACCATCACTAACTCGTGGAAACCATCGGGGCGATCGCCAACGATTTCTAGATATAAATTAATTTTAGCGGGGGCTAGAAGGGTATAACTGTGCATTTGTCAAGAAAAAAAATCTAAAATTTTGGCAATTGACCTAATTTTTCCGCCAAGTCAATCCATTGCGATAAACTGAGATCTTCGGCGCGAGCGAGGGGATTAATCTCTAATTGTGTCAGGATTTGGCTTAATCGATCGCTATCTAGACAATTTTTTAGATTATTGCGTAACATTTTGCGCCGGTTGGCAAAACCAAGGCTAACTAAAGTGGACAAAAAGGCAGCATTACTGACATTATTCGGCAAAACACGGGGTAAAAGCTGAATTACCGCCGAATCTACCTGGGGAGGTGGGGAAAAGGCCCGCCGGGGTACATCACAAATCCATTGACAATCGGCAAGGTATTGAATGCGGACGCTGAGAGCGCTGTAAGCTTTGGTAGAGGGGACAGCGACTAATCTTTCGGCGACTTCTTTCTGGACTAAGAGGGTAATACTCTGATAAGGGGGGGTGAAGGGATGGGCGATCGAACCGAGGAGCCTTTCGAGGATCGGACCGGTGATATTATAGGGGATATTAGCCACTACTTTATTAACCGGCGGCAGTTGCTCCGGTTTAAGGGTAAGAAAGTCGCCTGGGATGAGATGAAAGTTATCTTGTTGGCCAAATTTTTTGTTTAAAATTGTCCATAGATCTCGATCGATTTCTACAGCGACAACCAATTGAGCGCCATCGAGAAGACGACGGGTTAAAATGCCTGTACCCGGTCCGATTTCTAATACCCGATCCTCTGATTGTAAATTAGCGGCGCTGATGATGCGATCGAGTATCGATTCATCTTTTAACCAATGTTGTCCAAAACGTTGACGCGGTTGAATTTTCATCCCTTTATTTTAAAGTCAGAGGGTTGTCCTCAACAATAACACCCCTGAAAATATGGGCCATGCGATCGATAACCGCATCAATTATCATAGAGCCTAGGCAAAGATAGCAAAAAAATTAGAGACAATGTCAGATTTGAACGATGTTTTCGCAATTGTAGCCGGAGCGGTTCCCGGGGCGTTATCTCGTTATCATATTACCGAATGGACAAAAGCAAAATTCGGCTTGCGCTTTCCCTATGGAACCTTTATTATTAATTTAACTGGCTGTCTAGCTATCGGCTTTTTTTGGGCTATTTTACCCAGTTTTACCTTTTATTCCCACGCACTAGATTTAATGGTTAGAACGGGATTTTTAGGAGCTTATACCACCTTTTCTACCTATAGTTTAGATATCCTGATCCTCTGGCGCAATCAACAAAATTTTCTCAGTCTTGTTTTTGCCGTTGCTAGTATCATTTTCGGATTGATTGCCGTGAGAATCGGGGCAGCTATTGCCCAAGTTTTTCTAGGTTAAGTAGGTAGGCGTTAAAAACTATCAGATGCCCCCCTTATCAAGGGGGGATTAAGGGGGGATCGAACCTAAAATCCATTTTTAATTTAATTATAACCAGCTACTTAATTCTCCAATTTATTGACTATTGAAGGGCAGGACAGACAGCATGGATTTTTTCAGGGGACGTTATGGTTTATTCGTGGCGATTGGGGCTATTTTTGGGGCTTTGAGTCGTTTTTATATTGCGGAATTAATTAGCAGTCTTTTCGGTCAAGAATGGGGATTTTTAGGAACATTTTTGGTCAATGTTTCTGGCTGTTTAGTTATTGCCTATATCTTTACTATGGTTAAGGAAAATATTCGCATAATTGCCCCAGAATTAGGATTGATGATTGCCACGGGTTTTTGTGGTTCCTATACAACTTTTTCCACCTATAGTTTGGAGTCTAACAAGTTTTTAGAGCAGGGAAACATGACTTTTGGCTTAATTTACTGGTTGGGCAGTGTTCTTGGGGGGATGATTGCGCTTAAAATTGGAGTTATTTTAGCAAGAACGGGTTTTCCTAGATGAATTATTAAATAGATTTTGCGTCTGATCCCCCCTGCCACTAGGGTTGATTCATAGTAGGGTTGATTCATGAATCAA
>NZ_JASJFE010000351.1:0-1328 GCF_030067735.1 Microcystis sp. M53598_WE2
GATGATGTGTTTTTATATCGGGCCTTGACAACCCCTCAAGAAACAAAATAATTTTTCGTTCCACCGATTTTAATAAATTTTCTTTATCGATGGGAACCCAGACAATATCAGCATCGGCACGAAACCAAGTGCGCTGACGTTTGGCAAATTGACGGGTGTGGAGGATAATTAGATCGATCGCCTGTTCTAAAGAAATTTCCCCGAGGAGATATTGCTTAATTTCTGCATAACCCAAAGTCTGTAAAAGTGGCAAATCCCAACCGTATTTATCCCCCAAATTCTGCACCTCTGCTACTAATCCTTTTGCAATCATTTGATGAGTACGAACAGTGATCCGCTTGTCTAAACTTTCTGGGGAACAATCTAAACCAATTTGTAAAATTGGATAAGTGGGGGGATTTTCTCCCTGCTGACTAGAGATAGGTTTTCCTGTCAGATAAAAAACCTCTAAAGCGCGTAAAGTCCTGACTTGATCATGGGGATGAATTTTTTTAGCAGCCTCCTCATCTACCTGCGTCAGAATTTGATAAAGATAGGATTGTCCTAAAGCTTGTAATTGCTGTCTTAAATCCGGTTGAGGGGAAACCCTCGGTATTTTTAAACCTTTGACAATGGACTTGATATAAAGTCCCGTACCACCGACTAAAAACAGGGGAGAATAGTGGAGATTGTTGATTAAATCCTCAGCTTGTTCTTGGTACTGTGCTAGGGTAAAATTATCTTGAGGATCACAAATATCAATTAGATAATGGGGAATCCGCTGACATTCTTCTAAGCTAGGTTTAGCGGTACCAATATTAAATTCTCGATAGATTTGTCGGGAATCGGCACTGAGAATTACTGAATTAAACTTTTCGGCCAATTGTAGGGCTAAACTGGATTTTCCTGTGGCAGTTGCCCCACAAATAACAATTAAAATAGGTAAAGAGGAAGTAGTCATCGATGCTACATGACAGTAATCAGTAATCAGTGAACAGTAATCAGTAATCAGTGAACAGTAATCAGTAATCAGTGAACAGTGAAAAGACAGGACTGTTAAGCTAAGTGGGTGGGTGGAATTAAATATAAGATCAACGTAGGTTGGGTTGAAGCATGAAACCCAACGTCCGCTCATGTTGCGCTACCGCTAACCCATCCTACAAATAATTGTGCCTCCCTACTTAAGACGCATTTAAACTGGGTATTGTGAAGCTGATTAACAGGGGTACATCCCACATTAATTATCAGTGACTCTTAAATTATTACAGATATATCAGCAGCTATCTGTAAGCATCCCACCGAAAAACTAATGCGCTTCGGGGTTTGGGTAGGGTTGATTCATGAATCAA
>NZ_JASJFE010000744.1:0-8846 GCF_030067735.1 Microcystis sp. M53598_WE2
GCCCAATGTGCGCCGCAATAGCGACTCTTGTGTTGGTGTGGGGTAAAATCGGTAAGAATAGGCTTTTTCCATGTCTCACATTTTAGCGTATATCGTGTAAATGCGCTAGTATTTAACAGTAAAGCCGTCGTAGAACGAAGGGGTTTCAGACCCAAATTTTCGATGATCTGCGTTTTAGCTTACCTGTGACCACAAATACTTCCTTGACCGCTTCAAATCACACAAGTCTTTAGATAAGGGCTGTACGATAACCCAAGTAGATTACATTGTTGAGATTGCGTTATTCTTCTAGTAGTTGGGTAGGGTGCGTTAGGCAATCCCTTGTTTTTAGGGCAGAAATCAAGCTCTGAATATGGCGTTGTCAGATCAGAATATGAAAGATGCAATGCAATCCTTGCTATCAAAGTAATTTCAGTTCCAAGCTGATTCGGATCATCTTTCAATTTGACAACGCCCCCTACTGAGGAGCATTTCACTTTCTTTTCATTCCATTAACTTGACATTTAATCTGGCCCAGGTTATAAGTATAATGGAGTGCGTAGTCTACGCACTTTGCCCTAATAAAAAGTAACAAACCACTTAAAATGACCACCAACATTTCTAGACAACTAGCCACTGGCACTCTTGCTATCGCGGCCAGTGTTACCGCTCTCGGCTTTGCTGGTACTGCCCCCGCCCAGGCGATTATGGGTACTTTATCCATCACTGGGGATGCCACAATCGACCCGTGGGGAACTACTGACCCAATGCTTAAACCCTTAAGCGTCACCACGGTCAACAGTGCTACGGGTCAATTTGCGGGGGTGACGGCGGGGAACATTTCTGTTCCTAAGAGTTTTGCATTAACTGGCAACCCTGGTATGATGCCGATGCACATGTTTGGTTCTCCTGCTTCTATAACTGATTTTATTAGCATACTGGTGAACCAGGGTCCTCCCACCGGTCCGGGTGCTGGTACTGTGATCGGTAGTATCACTGGCAGCATGGCTATCGGTTCATTCGCTGGTGTGCCTGGTTCGAGTACGACATCTTACACTGTAACTGGCACCATGCTGTTTGATGAGCCTAATACTGCTCCTGATCTTCTCGGAACTTTCAACATCTCCTTCACCAGAAGCGAAAATGGTGGTCAGGTTTCCCAAGGCTATACTTTATCTCTCCAAAAAAGCTCTGCGATTACCAAGACTCCCGAACCCGCTGCTATCCTGGGTATCTTAGCCGTTGCCGGTGTTGGTGCTTTCGCTCGTCGCAAGAGCTAGTCACTGCCATTAAATCAAAAGCAAGCGTTAAGGTTAAGCTTAACGCCTTTTTTATTGTCTAGAGATGGGGAAGTGGGAAGTGGGGAGTTCGAGCATTTGTATTAAAATATCCAATACGCAATTTAAATGCAGTATACTGTTCACTTAACAATCCCACTGGTCACTGACAAGCTAAGACCCATCTAAAGTTGGGTAGGGTGCGTTAGGCAATCCCTTGTTTTTAGGGCAAAAATCAAGCTCTGAATATTGCCGTAACGCACCACAAAGAAAGGTTTTTGGTGAGTTACGCTAACGCACCCTACTGGGGAGCATCTCACTTTCTTTTCATTTCATTAACTTGACTGGTGCAAGTTGGGAATCTGGTAATGTACCGCAAGTCCTTCGTCATCGCTGTGCTTATCTAAATGGTTGCCTTTTTTAACTTTTTTATTGAGATCATTAAGCATTTCTACTTATGTCAAAGGGCAGATGCTCCCAGGTCATAACTATTCTAGACTACGGATGTCTCCGCATTACTGCCCTAATTAATAAATTGACAAACAACTTAAAATGATCACCAACATATCTAGACAACTAACCACTGGCGCTCTTGCTATCGCTGGCAGCGTTGCCGCTTTCGGCTTTGCCAATACTGCCCCCGTCCAGGCGCAGGTGGATTGTTTACCACAAAGTTTCAACAATTTCAAGGCCAATCCTTGCCGAAAAGGGGACAAGTTGTTTACACACATCAACTGATCTGGCATGGGTATAAATGACCCGAACAATTTTCTGACCATTACGGAAACCGTGCTGCCCTTGGGCGATTTGCACACCTTCACCTTCACCCCAGCTACCCCTCTGCTAAGTTCATCTGGTACTTATGTCATAGATTACACGATCGAGATCGTTGATAACCCCAACACTCCCGACAACGAACTTTTGACGAAGATGTTCGAAGCATTCAGCGCTGGCTATACCACAACTGGCCAGACTGACTCCGGTGTCTCTCTGAACAAGACGGTTTGGTCAGATGCTTTCGGCGGGTCGAGTTTGGTCGGAACCTCAGAGGCTAGAAGCCTGGATATTGGTGGCATAGGCTCTCCTGGCCTAACGGTTCCAATTGCTCCGAATATCCAGAAACTTTACGTCAGAGACACTTTCTCTGTCTCTAGTGTTAACGGATCACTTAACAGTATCACCAACGATTTCAGACAAAAATCCATTGTTAAAACCCCCGAACCCTCTGCTATCCTCGGTATCTTAGCCGTTGCTGGTGTTGGTGCTTTCGCTCGTCGCAAGAGCTAGTCACTGCCATTAAATCAAAAGCAAGCGTTAAGGTTAAGCTTAACGCCTTTTTTTGTGTCTAGAGAAGGGGATGGGGGAGTGGGGGGTTCGAGCATTTGTATTAAAATATCCAATACGCAATTTAAATGCAGTATACTGTTCACTTAACAATCCCACTGGTCACTGATAATTGATCACTGATCACTGATCAGCCATTCCGATGCCCTTTCACCTAAATCTAGGGCCAGACTAACCGCTTTACCGAGACGGGGACGCTCGCGGGTTTCGCGGATAAAAGCTTGAAATTGACTAAAACCACCCCATTCGTGGAGATAATTAGCGATCGCATTGAGATGTTCCAGATATTCAGACTCGGAGAGGGGAAAAGAAGCTTGTTCGAGATATTTCCACATTACCTGGACATGAACCTTATCTTTGATGCGTCGTAGCTGGATATCGTAGGAACGACCCCATTTTTCTAGTAATAATTGCTGTAAGTCCACACCCGTCATGGTTGCTATCGCTTCTCAGATGTCAGTCGGCCTCTTGATTTTATCATAAATGTCAGGGGAAGACCCTCGATTTTACCGAAGGGATGACACCTGAACAACATAGAACAGCAAAGCACAACGATCAGATATCTCCGCTTGATCGGATAGTTTCAACCTGATGAACTTTACTCCACTGTGACACTTTTGGCTAAATTGCGCGGCTGATCTACGTCTAAACCGCGACGGGCTGCGATATGATAGGAGAGCAATTGTAGGGGAATTACTGTTAGAATTGGCGATAATAGTTCTTCAATTTCCGGCACATACAACAAATCATTAAAGACTTTTGGCGCTTCCGTATCGCTGTCGGCAACTACTCCCAATAATCGCGCATCCCTTGCCTTTGCTTCCTGTGCATTGGAGAGAACCTTATCATAAACTATCCCCGGCATAGCAATCGCTACTACGGGAACTTTTGCATCTAAAAGCGCGATTGGTCCGTGTTTCATTTCTCCGGCTGGATAGCCTTCCGCATGAATATAACTGATTTCTTTGAGTTTTAAGGCCCCTTCTAAGGCAATGGGGAAATTAATCCCCCGTCCCAAGAAAATAAAGTCTTGGGTGTCATTAAATTCATGGGCCAATTCTTCGATCGCTTTTTCCTGTGTTTCTAAGACAGTTTCGATCGATCTTGGCAGCGATCGCATTCCATTAATAATTTCCTCGATTCTCTCTAAAGACAAAGTTTGACGACGATAGGATAAATCCAAAGCTAAGAGATAAAAACCCAATAATTGTGCCGTAAAACTCTTAGTTGCCGCCACCCCGATCTCGATTCCTGCTTGGGTATTAATAATCTGATCGACCATTTGTGCTAGGGTACTTTCGGGGCGATTAGTAATACCGATAATCCGGGCCTGATATTTTTTTTCTAATCCTAAACGACGCTGTTTTTCCGTTTCCAAAGCCGCTAAAGTGTCGGCTGTTTCCCCCGATTGCGTCACCCCGATAGTTAAAGTATTGGGCATCAGGGGCGTGGGTGCATAGCGAAATTCCGAGGCGTACTGTACCCTTGTGGGAATACCTGCCAACTGCTCGATCAAGTATTTACCGACTAAACTAGCGTGCCAACTGGTTCCACAGGCTAAAATCTGAATATGTTCTAAATTATCGTAAATTTCTTCAGAAAAATTAATATTTATTGGGTTGACATTATCCTCATTTTGTGCTGTCCAATGGGGATGCAGATAGGTTCCTAAACAGTCGCGTACCACTCCGGGTTGTTCGTAGATTTCCTTGAGCATGAAGTGACGATAACCCTGTTTTTCTACGGTCGTCGGACTCCAATCGAGGACTCTGGGGCTTTTACGGACTCTTTTGCCCTCAAAATTATAAATTTCTACTCCCAAGGGTGTTAACCGAGCGATTTCGCCATTATCCAGGGACAGCACCGCCCGGGTATGGGGAACCAAAGCACTGACATCGGAGGCACAGAAAAACTCCCCTTGACCAAAACCGATGATTAAAGGGGCGTGTTGCCGCACGACAATCAATTCATCGGGATAATCGGGACTAATCACCCCTAGGGCAAAGGCCCCCTCCAAACGTTCAATTGCCCTTAAAACTGCCTTGAGGAAAGGACTCACCCCCAAGTAGTCTTCATCGGTAGGTTTGGGTAGATAACTGGCGATTAGATGGGGAATAACTTCTGTGTCGGTTTCCGAGTCAAATATACAGCCTTTCTCCTTTAATTCTGTTCTTAATACCTGAAAATTTTCGACAATGCCATTCTGTACCACTGCCACCCGTTGACTATTATCGGTGTGGGGATGGGCATTACTTTCTACGGGTTTGCCGTGGGTTGCCCAACGGGTGTGACCGATGCCAATTTGGGAGGGATTAACTTCCTGTTCTAATTTTTCCCGCAGATTGTAGAGTTTTCCCTGGGCGCGGACTCGATGTAATTCACCTTCGAGAATTGTGGCAATTCCTGCCGAATCATAACCCCGATATTCTAAACGTTCCAAACCAGCTAGGAGAATATCGATCGCTGTTTGGGTTCCGATATAGCCAACAATTCCGCACATTCTTTCCCTGACCCCATTTAGGCTAAGTCCGATCTATTCTATCGCAAGCGTGACACTTGTTTGCTTAGAGGCTAAAGACGCACTGACAAGGGCAAAGTTTCCTCTAATGGGACTATCCTTCGCTCATTTTTGGCAGCAAGATGGGGTCAAAGAGGTCTCAAACGGCTCTTTTCGTGCGTCCGCCCAATCGACGAACTTGACGAGAACCAGTAGGAACCATCCAGATTGGGGCATCTGGGCGACGAGCTTCAAGGCGATCACAAGCGGCTATTTCACTCGCGTCAATTTCAAAGTCTCCAGTTTCGAGAGCGATTGCCACAATCTTGCCATGATTACCTTGCTCGACTTGAGAACGTACCTGGGTCTCATAAATCTCATCGCTGCGTCGGGCAAATTCTTCTTTGCTGTAGAGAGGTTGTCGCACTGTCCTTGGCGCGTGACCCTGTGGCAACTTTTGCCCCTCTATTTTAAACTAGGGGTTGCTGAATAATGGTAAAACCCTTTTAAAATAAGGCTTTTGACCTGTTAAAATCCGATGTTAGTGCTGCGAAAATCGGATTGAGACCTTCAAAAACCTTGCATTATCCTTATTGTAGTACACAAGTTGGTACAAAAAGAGAGGGTAACAAAGCCTGAAACTCCCGACGACCGACGACCGACGACCGACGACCGGCTACTGACTCCTAACCCCACCAACAAACTTTTTCAGCAAACCCTAACCTAAACATTGGCAATCTTCGCTAACATTCCTCAACTGGGCCCACAAGAGCGGCGTACTGCTACGCAGTGCCTTCGGCATCGCACTTAGACTCATAATCGGAGTCTCGGAGTCTCGACTAGGAAATTAATTTTGCACGACTACTTACTTACAGATCAGAGGCAGGCGTTGACAATTAACGTAGGATTAGTTAGTATGATGATCTAATCCTACCGGGCTGTCCTAGGCAGTTTATGGCAATGAGTAAGAAAGTCAGCATAACCTTAGACGACGAAGTTTTGGACTTTGTAGATCGACTAGCAAGCAATCGTAGCCGCTTTATAAATGATGTTCTCTGGCAAGAGAAGAGAAGGATTTTTATGAAAGAGCTAGAAGATGCTTATAAAGATCAGGCAAATGATCCAGAGAGCCAAGAAGAAATTTCTGTCTGGGATATTGCAGTGGGCGATGGTCTAAATGCCTAATGGAAGACTAACCTACAAGCGAGGAGAGATATGGTGGGTCGATCTGAAACCCGTTGTTGGTCATGAAACCGATAAAGAACGCCCTTGCCTGATTTTACAAAACGATATGGGCAATCAAAATGGAACAACGACAATAGTTGCTCCATTGTTGCTGGGGAAAAAGACTTATCCTTTTGTTGTGAATATTACACCGACAGTGCAGAATGGACTAGACGGAGATCGACACATCAACTTAAGTCAAATGAGGGCTGTAGATTCTCAGAGAATTAAGAATCAACAGGGTGTTTTAGAAGACGTTTATTGGGAAGAAATAGAGAAAGCAGTCTGTATTGAACTCGGTTTCAGTTTAGCTTTTAAGTCTTCATAGCGCGATGCCGAAGGCACTGCATAGCAGTACGCCATCGCCCTAGGGTGCGTTCCCTAAGGTGGCTCCTACTGCTCCACCGATCGATTTTTGGGAACGCACCCTACACATTGATTGAAACTGTGAGTTTAAGTGCGACCGCTGATCTTAATAAGTACCTAAGCAAAATTAATTACACATCTAAGCCACTACTCCGTCAGACTTCTGGTGTGAGGAAACAGTGAACTGAAAACTCAAATCCGATCCCTAATAGCTGTCTCGGAGTCTCGGAGTCTCGGAGTCTCGGAGTCTCGACTAGGAAATTAATTTTGCACGACTGCTTATTGATGCGTGCAGAATAGATGGGCAGCTTTGGATGGACTTTCTTGAATCGCAAGCTGGGATAGCTTGGGTCTTCTTTGAATTGCCGATACTCTTTACGGGTCTGCTCTTGAATCGGTTTTGGAAGCTCAGAAAACATCTCCCGAAAACGAGCAGTGGTACAAGACTTCACAACGTTTCCTGGTCTAATTCTTGAGTCTTGCCCGATCGATGTTCTGCCATTGCTTCGGCTGCTAGTTTAGCCAGCAAGTTTGGTGAGCGGGCAAAGGAGTCATCCCATCGCTGCTCTTCTTCGAGTTCTGCCAAAATTAGGGTTGCGATCGCGTCCTGTTGAGCGGTTGACAAGGTTTTTAATTGGGCGATCGCCTGCTCAAGTCGTTCAGTCATAGACAACATCTAACGTATAGGGCTTAATATATTCTAGCTTCCACGTTGCTACAGCGATGGCGTACTGCTACCCAGTGCCTTCAGCATCGTACTTAAACTCACAGTTTCAATCAATGTGCATGGTGCGTTCCCCAAAATCGATCGGTGGAGCAGTAGGAGTCAGATTAGGGAACGCACCCTACAAGATCGGCGATCGCACTTGCATTAGCAATTATTGTAGGTTGGGTTGACGCAAGGAAACCCAACAAAGAGTAACCTTTGGGGTGGTTGGGTTTCGCTTTTTCAAGTGAGTTGAGCTATTTTCGACCCAGTATTGTTTCGCTCAACCCAACCTACGAGACTACGAGACTCAACCCACTAACGACAAAGGCAACGTGGCCTAAAATTATCTGCGTTTAATGAGAAAATCGAAAAATCCGAAACCTGAACGAAACTTCATGTACTGGTAAGCAGCTTGCCCTCCTTGTTTATCTAAAATTGCGTCATAAGCTTCAGCAGCCTTTTCATACATTTTTTGTGTATCTCCCCTTTGAGCAGCTTGGCAGGCAACCGCATCATGCACTCTCCCTGCTGGGAATAAATTGTTTACTTGGTTATAGAAGCGGTAATCTCCACAAGGTGGCATCCAAGAGTTACCTTGCTGGAAATTTAATTCGGTGCATCTTGCATTCATGGCTGGATAATTTTCTGGACAGATATACCCATCGAACTGCATCGTTGGCAAATTGATTGGAGGCTTTTGCCCTTCTGGTTTTTGTGGAATGGTTGAGCGATCGCATAGAAGCGCACTCGCGTTAAGTCCGCATGGCGGTAGTGCATTAGCGGGAACAATTCCTGCCCATGCGGGAATAAAGGTCATTGCGATCAAAAAAAGTTTTACGTTTTTCATGGTTTTTCAGGTTAAACTATCTGTACTCAGGAGGTGTCCATCCAAATAGTTGAATCATACTTGCGGCTTGTGAGTCCAAATACTTCTTACGTCCAGCCTCTCCATCAAAATAGTTGTTGGAATATAAAACGTCAGCAAACCTTTTGGTGAGAATCCATACAGTATTATAGTCACCCTTTGCAAGAGCCTTACATAGGGCTGAGACAATTTCTCCCAAACCCAAAGCTCGCCAATTAGGGAGTTCATTGGTTACATTATTGAAACATTCTTGAAACTCTTGTTGTGCGGAACGAACAGGCTGCTGCTGCGGCTGTCGCAGTTGTTCCATCATTCGGTCATGCCAGAACCATTCTTCATCTTCGCGGGTGAACACGTCGTCTGCCTGAGCAACGACTGGATGCAAAACGAAGAATAGTAAAATCCCAGTAGATAGAAAGGAGTAAGGCCCCCTGCGAATCTTCATGGTAAAAACGGGTGTTGTTTATTTATTTCACGACAATTTCCGTATAACTATTGATTATACGGAAACTTTCTGCACAACACTCTCCAGAGTAACGATATGGGTCAACTTTCTGTATATCACTCCATTTAGGCGCAATCGCA
>NZ_JASJFE010000385.1:0-1966 GCF_030067735.1 Microcystis sp. M53598_WE2
ATAAATCCCCGAATGTCTTTCTATATAAGAGTTTCATTCCTTGTAACCCTGTCCGTTGCATAAGACAAACCGAAGAACCGTATTATTGATATGGCTTTCCTAGACAGCCCCGCTACTTGTCACCCTTTGCAAAAATTTTCTCAAGAATATCCCGAGCAAATTCCGCTATCGCGGTTGAGGTATTGCTACTCGATTTTATAGAGATAGGCTTCTGGGGTTTCAAGAAGGGGAGTCATCGGGCGATCGAGAGGGGGAGTTTTGACGAGGGTAAAAATTGGAAATAAATCGTTCATTTGGATAGCCATTTTAAATTTCGGCTGGATGTAATAACTACCCGATGGGCAGGCATTGGTGATCTTTAGCTCTCTTTTGGTCATAAAGGTATCGATATAATCGTACTGACCGCGCTCTTTTCTTTTGCCTTTCTTAGCTGGATCGCAAAGGGTTGAACCGACCGGAATCTGATTGATAATTGCCACTGTATCGGCCACGGATAGGAGCCTTTCGGAACCGTATTTACTGGCAAGATAACGTTGATTGAAATAGAGATTAGTTGCGATAGAATAGCCGATGATAATTGCTAGAAATAGAGCGAGGATCCTGTGGAAAGTCTTAGTAAAGTTTAGATAGGCCAGACTAGCGATCGCCAACAGGATAGGAGCAAACCAGAGTAAGATTTTACGATGGGAATAAAAATGCTCATCAGGATAATTAGAGGAAGCGTAGAGAAAAATTATCCAAGTAATCGCCAAGAAGCCGATCAGTGTTTTATTGCCTCGATATTTTTTGATGACTACGTATAGAGAAATGCCGAAAAAAATAACCGAAACTACGACATTGAAAATCGATATATTGTCATTCAAAAAAAACACTTGATTACCCAGATAAACCGTTTCCCAAATCGCTTTAAATATACGAGTGAACAGATTGCTCGATGGTTCAGCGCTCGCCCCCTTCTCCGTGAGCGCTCTCAGCAGCCCTTTCGTATTGGCAAATCTCCCGACTATCTCGCTCTGCCAATACATAATCAAGGCGAGATTTGCAGAGGTAATCGATAGAAAAGGCAAAAGACATTTAAGAGTATTCTTGCGATTTCGATAAACAAACCATAGACAGGCGATAACAGAAGTTACTGGGATAATTAACATCGTGGTGCTGTGTAAACTCACCAATATAGCGACGGTAATCCCGAAGAATATCCAAGCTATAGCCTGATAGAGCAGCGGCTTAGTCGTTTCCATCTGGAACCGATAGAGTAAAGCAAAAACGAGCAGGAAAAAGGGTATTGGGCTAGGACACCAGGAAAAATTATTAATAAAATAGTCCGCATAAATCGTGCTATACCAAAATCCTGCCAAACTGGACAGGAGAAGACGTTTATCTTGTTCTACATTTTCTAAAAGTTGATAAACAAAGTAGATTAAAAGGGGAATCGATAGGAAAGAAAATAGTCCATTGGTAAGGACTTGAAATTCGGGAGCAGTACCGAAAATTGTCAGAGGAAACCCTAAATAAAAATAGAGGGGGGGAATTGTGAATCCATATTTTCCACCCCCCCCGCAGGTCCTAATTGAGGAAAATTTCCCTTCCACATATCCATCCAAAAGTAACCACCGCTAATCTGATCGGGATCCGGTCCGATATCGAAGGTAACGTATTCAAAGATACTGACAATCCTGGTGAAAAAGGCAAAGGCGATCGCTAGAATCCCTAAAATCAGTGCCGTTACTCGGACTTTATTGATTGATTTCCCCATAAGTGTCGGTATTTTTATCCTAAAATTGTCTGGTAGCTTCGTGACCGTATCCCCGAATATTTATCTTCGCATGGTAGCACGAATTTCTAGTCCTACTCGGTCAGAATTATAGCGTTAAAGATGAAGTATAACCTGATTTAGCATTACTGGCCGACTCCCCAAAACGAAAACTTCGTACCTCACCATGAAGATAACTGCTAAGTAGTCATG
>NZ_JASJFE010000945.1:0-5634 GCF_030067735.1 Microcystis sp. M53598_WE2
AAAAAGCTTTTCCTAGGGGCAGGGTGTGGGGTGTGGGGTGTGGGGTGTGGGGTTTTACCGATTTTCAGGTGGTCAATTACCTAATTTTCAGGGAAAAAGTACCTGAATTTTCCCCCCAATCACTCCAAAGGTCGGCACTTTTTGAGGGAAAACAAGTCTAAAAGTCTTATACAACAAGGTTTTTAGATTTATTCAGCAAGCCGTAATTAGTTTCAAGCATCAGTTCAGTTATCGGCGCTCAAACTTGCTGGTGGAGATGGGAGAATAGCTGCAACAAATAATTAACTATAGCTTATAGTTAAGGTACGCGACCGCTATCTTGGCAGAAAATATTAAAAAAAATCAATGGAAGCAATTAAAAAGGAATTGAAAAAAATCGGTTCTCTTGCCCTGTTTTTTTTCTTGGCTTTCGGTTATATTCTTCTGATCATGAAATTATTTCTGGAAGAATATTCGATTACTACCTACGTTTTGGGTAAAGCGAGCTTAGGGGCGATCATTGCGGCAAAAACCGTGGCCATTCTCGACGCAGCCATGAAGCTAGAATGGTTAGAAAATCGACCCCGTTACCTTAGCATTCTGTATCGAACCTTTGTTTATACCCTAGCAGCACTGATTCTCGGCTCGATCGAGGGTTTTCTGGAAGCTTATCGGGGAACGCGGGTGATTTCGGAGGCAATGGCCAAATTTTGGCAAAGGGAAAGTTTCTCTCAAATCCTTGCGGTTACTCTCTGTCTAGCAGTGGTTTTTTGTCTCCACAATCTCTGGCAAGAAATCGATCGCTATTGGGGTAAAGGCAAATTGAGAAAATTTTTTCTCGATCGCTCCTAGAGTACAGCAGTTATCTTAATGGTGAAGTTTTCCTTTTCGGGAGTCGGGAGACTGCGAGACAGGGATTTAGGGAGATGGGGATTTAGGGAAATTTCAGCTAAATTCCCCACTACCCCCCACACCCCACACCCCACACCCCACGAAAAACTTATTCAGCAAACCCTATTTAATAAGTATGTGCGATCGCCCTATCTTTCCAGGGCAACCGCTGCTACGATAAAATACGGGTGAAAAATTGCTAATCCAAGGAGTACAGACGTGATTGAACCTTTAGTGCTAGGCATTACCCTAGGCTTAATTCCCATTACCCTAGCGGGTTTGTTCGTTGCCGCCTACTTACAGTACAAACGGGGCAATCAATTCGGCTTAGACTAAATCTATCACGCCAATCCCCCGAATTGAGACAATCTCCCGTCAAGCTAGGCACTAGACGGGAGATTTTCAACAGGACAAATTTGCCGCTTAACAGATTGTGGCTGCCGGCGTTGCCATCCCTGCAAAACTCCTCTGTCTTTTTGGGAAAGCGATCGCCAAAAAACCAAAGGCTACACGGCTGTTAAACTAGGAAAACGAATGACGGTTTCCGTATATTCGGGAACCCATCCGGCGGTACTGGTGAAGTAACGTACTGCTTTAACTCGTTTACTGGCAGTGAGGTGAAACCAGTGTTCGCTATGGGCGGGAACATTGATATATTCTTGAGGTTGAATAGTTAATTCCCCCTGAGAACCATCGGCAAAGACAAAGCCAAAAACCCCCTCCCCATCAATGATATAACGCACCTCATCGTCGGCGTGGGTGTGACAGCGCTCGAATTTTGCCAGTAAAGTGTCGAGATTGGCAATTTCAGGGTGTAAAACGATTAAATCTCTAGCTTGATAACCCGCTTCTTGCTTTAGTTGCTCAAAATAACCGTCTAAGCTGGTTAAAACTATTTCTTTTTCTTCGTCAGTCAGAGAAGCTTGTTTAAGTAGCTGACGAGTGGCTTCGTTTTCGATCGGCCAATAGTTTAAAGTAACATTTAATTTGGCCAATTCCAGACTAATATCGGCTAACTGGGTATAGGTTGTCCCATTCTCTAAGCGTAGTATCGCCATTGGTTATCATCCTCAAGATTACTTTTTCCATTTTAAAGTTTTCCAGAGAGAAGCCGCTCAATTTTTTGCGCCTCGATCCCTTGCCAGTTCCTAGGATTTTCTGCTTAAAAATGCTATTATGGTCTATATCTGGGGAATTAGCTCAGTTGGTAGAGCGCTGCGATCGCACCGCAGAGGTCAGGGATTCGAGTTCCCTATTCTCCATTTTCCAGAGATATTAACCGCTTTTCAAGGTTCAAGAAAGATTATGAACCAGTCTCAACTTCCCAAAAAGGCGTTACTTTTATTTCTGGGGAGAATAGCAGAGGATTACTGACAGAAAAGCTAAAAGACTTAACTTGTGGTGGTAATTTTCCTTGAAAAAATGCCATTAATTCCTGTTCATTTCTTGGTAAGTGACTAAGGATAACTCCATTAGCTGAATTATCTTGAACAAAGCGAAAATTGGCTTGAGTTCCATCCAGATAATTAACTTTAATTATCACGGGAGGGATTCTAAATATTTTTTTGATTATTTTACCCAACCAAGAATATTCAAATTTAACTTGAACACGAGTAATCCCACTATTACGAGTAGGTAATTCATAGACTTGATCCCAAGTAATATTAGTGGTCTCTCCTAAAGGTGTTGGACTGCAACGACTGACTTTTTGTCTTTCTAGAAGATAAAAGTTGGTTTTGATTGCGGGGACGCGGAAGGGCGAATTTACCGAGTCAAGTTGATAATTACAAACCACATAGGAAAAGGCTTTAGGTTCATCAAAAAAAGGATGTCTGCCATCAATAGCTTGAAAGTGATAAATCAGATAATCTCTCGGAGATTGAGATAAGCTTTGATAATTTAGTTCATCCAGTTTTTCTGTATAAGCAGAATAGGATTGAATAATCGGCCGCGGTTTCCAATTAAGCTGATTGCCCGGAATAAGTGAAAATTCCGAGGGAATTATATCAATAGTTTTGCCTTGCACTTTTCCCAGCACAGAATCGGGTATTTTGGTAGCGGTAGCAATGACTTGTAAATTTTTAGTTGTACTCCTTTCACCTCGCATTTCTAATTCTCTGGGATTAAGCATAGAGGAAATGACAACCCCGATATTATTAACCACTCTATCGGGACTGAAATTACTCCACTGGCGAGCATTTTCCAATATAGTCCAATTAGGACTAGAGGTGATAATAATACATCCCAAAAAAATTATTCCCCAAGCACAATAAGCAATTTTCTTCAACCGAGATTTTTTAGTAATTGTTGTATAAAGAGAAGCTGAGACAATAACCACAAGTGTAAAAACAACAACGTGAGCATCTTGCCTAACAAATCCATGCTTAAATGATAAAAATATAGGAAAAATATAGGCAATAGCCAGACTAATTTTTTTGTCTATAATTGCCAGAGACATTAAAAGCAAACTTAAGGACAAGCAGAGCAAGGCAATGAGTAAATGCTGGTAATTTCCTACAATACTCATCGCACTGGAATAACCAGAAGAAATTTGCCAAGAATTGCTCAAATATTCGATGA
This sequence comes from Microcystis sp. M53598_WE2, assembly GCF_030067735.1. NCBI lineage: Bacteria > Bacillati > Cyanobacteriota > Cyanophyceae > Chroococcales > Microcystaceae > Microcystis > Microcystis sp. M53598_WE2. The sequence continues at coordinate 3,451 of NZ_JASJFE010000945.1, forward strand.
GAGAGGGAAAATTATTGAGATTAATTGTTTGGATAAGAAGTAACCCATAAAGCCCATAAAATACTAACAGAGGTAACAAGTTAAGTAAGTAGTTCTGATTAAATAGAAGATAGATTCTGCCTTTGATCCCCCCTAGCCCCCTTAATAAGGGCGGTGCCGATGGGCGGCGGGATCTGACAATAAACCAGAGAGTTAAAGCTACTCCTCCAGCAATGCAAAGATTAACTATAATGTGAATAAAGGCTCGGTTATAAGAGGCTGGATAGAGAAAAATAAAGGCAATGGAAGGAATGCTTAAAGTTAAGTTAATACCAGCGAGAACATTTTTTATAACTATCGATGGTGACTTTTGAAAATATCCCCGAATAATATTAACAAATATGTAGATAAACAGGCTGCCTGCTAGATAAATTCCTAAAGTTAGTTTCGTGAGTATAGAGAACCCACTGATCATGCCAATAGCTATAGCTAAATAATTGATGTACTTTTGAAAAAAGTTATCAAAAGACATGAGTATCAGGAGGATAAGTGTCATCTGATAATCAACAGTAAAGCCGATACTGTTGTAGGGATTTCCTACTAGGGTAGCAAAAATAATTGACAGCACAAAAACTATTTGATTGCTATAGCTTTTAATAAATAATAATCTGAGAATAACCACCCCTAATAGACAAAGGTGTATCAACCAGCGAAAATAGATAATTTGGGAAAAGTTGTGATTTAAAGATGTGCCATGAACCAGATAGCCTAGGGGTCCATAGGTGAAGATAATATCTTGTCCAAAAATTAACTGTTTATGGGCAGCATCACTAATGGCAAAAGCCCAAGAAGGATCTAAACCAATTTCTAGCCAATCAATAATAGGCAAATTTGCCAGAAAAAAGTAGGCAGTAATGATAATTAGTATTCCTTTGACGACTACAGGTGATTTGAAAGATTTTTTCTGCATAATTGTTCAGTTAAAAAATACCTTTTAAGTCCTTTTCATAGGTGTGAATCCAATCAAAAATATCTTGGATTAATTTTCTACCGTCTCGCTGGGGTTGCCATGCAGTTATAGAACTGATTTTGCGAGAATCAGTGATAAAAATTGGCATATCTCCGGTGCGATTTTCGGGAATTGCCTCAATCATTATATTATTGCCCGTGATTTCCTGACATAGTTTTGTGGTTTCGCAAAGAGACAAAGAAAAATCTTGCCCACCCCCCACATTAAAAGTCTGCCCTTTGAATTGTTCTAAATTAGCAATCTGAATATCGATTAAATCGAGTAAATCAGCTACATGAAGAAAATCTCTAACCTGTTTCCCCGTACCCCCATAACCGATATATTTTAAGGACTTCTGAAAGTAATGATTAGCCACCCAAAGGGCAAAAACTCCCTGATCAACTTTTCCCATCTGCCAAGGACCAGTTAAAACTCCACAGCGATTAATTAAAGTTCTTAATCCGTAGGCATCCCCATATTCATTAATAATCAGTTCCGATGCTAACTTAGTAGAACCGTAGAGAGAACGGGGCAAATCTAAGGGAAATTGTTCACTGATACCAAAAGCAGAAACCCCGGGTAAATTTTGCTGTTCAGATAACTGAAAACGAGTATCTGTTTCTGTATAGTTTAATTGATTAAGATAGGCAATAGGATAAACTCTGCTAGTGGAGAGAAAAATAAAATCAGCTTGGGTTTGTCTAGCTAATTCTAAACAGTTAATCGTTCCAATTAAGTTAGTCTGCAAAACATAGCCAGGGGAAGTATAACCAGCTAAAACGGAAGGTTCTGCCGAACATTCTAGGATTAAATCCACTGGCAAAGCGGATGCTTCTAAGTCTTCCGCATTTCTGACATCTCCATGAACAAATTCAATTCCCGCTTGTTTGAGACGGGGAATATTTAATTCAGAACCCCGACGCTTTAAGTTATCTAAGGCGATAATTTTCCAGTCGGGATAGAGTTGGGCTAATCCTAAACCTAAAGAACTGCCCACAAAACCCGCACCACCAGTAATTAACACTTGCCTAGTCATAATTGTACAATCTTGATTAGTATTTATAGGTTACTTTGAATCACTGTATTGTCAGTAATTATCTAGGTTTGGTGGCTTTGACAAATAGCTGCCCACCCAAGAAATTCCAGAAAATAGGAAATTTTAAATAAATTTTGAGTAAGGTGGGTGAAGCGGGTCT
>NZ_JASJFE010001085.1:0-5598 GCF_030067735.1 Microcystis sp. M53598_WE2
CGCCGAAAGAATTACCCGCATGGTGGGTCATTTCCAAACTTTATTAAAAGGAATTGTAGCCAATCCTCAGCAAACCGTCGGGGAATTACCGTTACTGACTGAATCGGAAGAACAACAATTATTAGTAGAATGGAATCAAACTCAAACGTCTTATCCTGATCATTACTGTATTCATCAGTTATTTGAAGCGTGGGTAGAACAAACACCAGATGCCATAGCACTAATTTTTAAAGGCGAACAGCTAACCTACCGAGAACTAAACAGCAAGGCGAACCAATTAGCCAACTATTTACAAACCTTGGGGGTAAAACCAGAAACACTGGTGGGCATCTGTATCGAACCTTCCCTTGAAATGATAGTAGGGATTTTAGGTATCCTGAAAGCAGCTGGCGCTTATGTTCCCATAGACCCTACTTATCCATCTGAGCGGATCGCTTATATGCTCGATGATTCGCAACTAGCAGTTCTATTGACTGAGGAAAAACTGGTCACCTCGTTACCACAGCATCAAGCACAAGTAATTTGCTTAGATTCCGATTGGAAAGAAATCTCTACCGAAAGTAAAAGTTACCCTATCACTAGCCTAACACCAGAGAACTTAGCTTATGTCATTTACACTTCTGGCTCAACCGGAAAGCCGAAAGGAGTTCTCGTTGCTCATCGAGGATTGTGTAATCTATCCCAAGCACAAATCAAGCTATTTAACGTGCAGCCAGATAGTTGTGTCCTTCAGTTTGCATCCATTAGCTTTGATGCTTCTATTTCGGAAATTGTCATGGCTCTTTGTGCGGGGGCAAGGCTTTATCTGGGAACGCGGGAAGAACTACAACCAGGACAACCTTTACTGGAACTGTTACAAGAGCAGGAGATTACCCATTTGACTCTTGTGCCATCAGCACTCGCCGCTCTGTCCAGTGAGAACTTGCCAGCATTGCAGAATATCATTGTTGCGGGAGAACCCTGCCCTCCTTCTTTGGTTATTCAATGGGCTAATGGACGGCGTTTTTTTAATGCTTACGGGCCAACGGAATCCACTGTCTGTGCTACAGTTGCACAATGCTTTGAAGACATGAATATGCTGCCCATTGGTCGTCCGATCGCCAACACCAAAATCTATATTCTTGATCGCTATCTCCAACCCGTTCCTATTGGTGTTCCTGGGGAATTACATCTTGCCAGCGTTGGATTAGCTAAAGGATATCTCAACCGTCCAGAGTTAACCGATTCTAAATTTATTGCTAATCCTTTTAGTCAAAAACTCAGTGATCGCCTTTACAAAACCGGTGATTTAGTTCGTTATGTAAACGACGGACAAATTGAATTTATTGGACGTATTGATCATCAAGTTAAGATTAGAGGTTTTAGAATTGAATTAGGGGAAATTGAAACCATTCTCAATCAACATCCCCAAGTTAAAGAAGCGATTATTATTGCCAGAGAAGATCAACCCGGTGTTAAGCGTTTATGTGCTTATGTGATTGCCTCTCAAAACTTAACTGTTTCTCAATTGCGTTTATTTTTGCAAGAAAAGTTACCTCAATATATGGTTCCTGCTTTCTTCGTCTTGTTAGACGCTTTTCCCCTAACCCCTAATGGTAAAATCGATCGTCGCGCTCTCCCACAACCTGCACTAGAATTAGAGAATGAAGCTGCCATCAATTTTAGCCCAGGTACAGAAACAGAACGCATTCTCGCTGCAATTTGGCAAAGGGTTTTAGGACTTAAAACTATTAGTATTAACGATAACTTTTTTGAATTGGGAGGAGATTCTATCTTAGCCATTCAAATTATTGCTCAAGCTAATCAAGCGGGATTAGAAATTACTCCTAAACAGTTATTTAGTCATCAAACTATCGCTCAATTAGCCACCGTAGCGGAGCGAGTTTCGGTTAATCAAACCACACAGGATTTAGTCATCGGTTACGTCCCCTTAACTCCGATTCAAAAATGGTTTTTTGAACAAAACTGGCCCGAACGTCATCACTTTAATCAATCTATCTTGTTAGAGGTTCCCAATAATCTACAACCTGATTTATTAAAACAAACTATTTCTAAATTACTCTATCACCATGATGCTTTGCGGTTACGGTTTGTTCAAAAAGGGGAAAAATGGCAACAAAATCACAGCGATGATTGCAATAATTTTGCCTTTGAAAAGGTGGATTTATCCCATCTATCTTGCGATGAACAATTGACCAAGATAGCAGAAATTTCCGAGGTTCAACAACGGGTTCTGGATTTAGAGGAAGGACCCTTAATGGCGGTGGTTTTCTTCGCCTTGGCTGAGAGGGGAAAAATGTTAATTGTGATTCATCATTTAGCAGTAGATGGAATTTCTTGGCGGATTATCCTCGAAGATTTCGTCACTATTTACCAGCAATTAGAAACCCAAAAGCCTCTGCAACTTCCTCCTAAAACCAGTTCTTTTAAAACTTGGGCTGAGGAACTGCAAAACTATGCGAAAACCCCAGAATTTCACGCTCAATTCAAGTATTGGCTAAACCGTGATTTTCCCTCAATTTCTCCTCTTCCTTTGGACTGTCAAGGTGAAGCTCAGTCCAACATTGTTGCCCATGCAAAAACGGTTTCTTTCACCTTAACCGAAGAACAAACCCGCTTACTCTTACAGGAGGTTCCGCAAGCTTATAACACCCAAATTAATGATATTTTATTAACCGCTTTAGTCCAAGCTTTTGGCCATTGGACAGGGAGTTATAAGCTTTTGCTTGACATGGAAGGTCATGGAAGAGAGAATGTAATTGAATCCGTGAATTTATCTCGAACTGTGGGTTGGTTTACCAGTATTTTTCCCGTCTTTTTGACCTTAGAAAATCTTCACCATCCCGGTGAATGTCTCAAGTCCATTAAAGAGCAATTACGACAAATTCCGAATCGGGGATTTGATTATGGAATTGGATATTATCTGAGTTCAGATTTAACGATTCAATCCCCGTTAAAAAACTATCCAAAAGCTCAAGTCAGCTTTAATTATTTAGGTCAATTTACAAGCCATCAAATCGGCGAGATAGGCTGGAAATTATCTCAAGAATCCAGTGGTTCCATTCATAGTCCTTTGGGACAACGTTCCCATTTAATTGCGATTCATGGAATTGTGGTTGATGGGCAACTTGACATGGAATGGCAATATAGTGAAAATTTTCATCATCAAACAACGATCAAAAATTTAGCCGCTGCTTATCGAGATTCTTTAGAAAGCCTGATTAACCATTGTTTATCGGCAGAAGGGGGCTATACTCCATCGGATTTTCCCGATGCGGATCTTAATCAGGTAGAACTAGATGAACTGCTTTCAGAACTCGATTTTTAAACTCAATTTAATGTTTAACCCTCATGCTTGATAACAACTATGTCATCGCCTAATCTTCCCAGTGAAATTGAAAATCGTAAAAGCGAACATCTGCGAGTTTGTATCGAAGAAGATGTAGAATTTCAACAACTTACAAGCGATTTAGAAAAATATCGTTTTACCCATTGTTGTCTTCCTGAACTTGACCGTAGCGATATTGAACTGGGGACAACCTTTTTGGGGAAATCTCTAAAAGCTCCAATTCTAATATCTTCCATGACTGGAGGAACAGAATTAGCCCATTTAGTCAATACTCGATTGGCAACGGTCGCTCAACGCTATGGTTTAGCGATGGGGGTGGGTTCTCAACGCATTGCACTCGAACAACCGGAATTAGCGCCGACCTTTGCAGTCCGTTCTCTGGCACCAGATATTCTCCTGTTAGCGAATTTAGGGGCTGTACAGTTAAATTACGGCTGCGGTTTAGAAGACTGTTTAAAATTGGTGGAATTATTAGAAGCTGATGCCTTAATTCTGCATCTCAATCCTTTACAAGAATGGGTGCAATCGGGAGGCGATTCTAATTTTAAAGGTTTACTCGCTAAAATTCAGCAAATTTGCGCTCAATTACCCGTTCCTGTCATCGCCAAAGAAGTCGGAAATGGCATCTCTGCGGTGATGGCCAAACAATTAATTGAAGCCGGAGTCGCCGCGATTGATGTGGCGGGAGCCGGAGGCACGTCCTGGGCCAAAGTCGAAAGCCAAAGAGCCAAAGACAACAGACAAAGGCATCTCGGACAAGTTTTTGCCGATTGGGGTTTACCTACGGCTGAATGTATTACCGCCATTCGGTCTATGAATTCAACCATTCCTTTAATTGCTTCTGGGGGCTTAAAAAATGGCTTAGACCTTGCCAAATCCATCGCTTTAGGAGCCGATTTAGGAGGGTTGGCTCGACCGTTTCTCGTAGCAGCGATTGAATCAGAAGCCGCCGTTGATGAGTTGGTAAAATTTTTAATTGCTGAACTTGAAATTGTTTTATTTTGCACCGGAAATCCTAATTTATCCGCCCTTAAAAATTCAGGAGCCTTAAAACCATGTTAAAGTTTTCAATGGAATTGTGTTATCCCCAGCTTGATGTCAAAACCTTAAGCGTTGGCACTTTGGGGCCAAAAGAAACCAGTAGTGAACAAACCTTAAATTATCTAATTTCTCAATGGAAATTACAACAGATTTCGGTTAATAGTCATTTATTTGATAGCTTTACAGATTTAAAGGAATCTTTACTGCAAAATCAGATAGATTTGGCGTTAGTCCCCCATGCCTATGAAAAAATTAATGATTTCTATATGGAACCGAGGTTTAAACTAGGTTTTATCTTCACCTATCCCACACCCGTTTACGGATTAGCCAAGCGAAAAAATGAAGAAATCGTTTTAGAAAATTGTACCCTGGTCACTCATCCCGCTCCTCTTCCTTTACTTCCTTATTTATTACCTGGCGACCTGAATCAAAATAAGATTAAAATCAAATTTGTCAATTCTACCAGTGTGGCCGCTATTCAAGTTAAACAAGGGTTGGCAGATTTAGCCATTACCAATGAAAATGCCCTCCGAGAATATGATTTAGAATTTATTTCACAATATGGTAAAATTGAGATGAGTTGGTCTTTATTTCACAAAAAGGAAAACACCATGATTCAAAGTATTTATTTACCAGTGCATACCTAAAAAAGCTACCTATCCGCTCAAAATAGTTGCCTTCATCACATAAAAATAATTGAGATTTAACCTCTCAATTTCATTTTGAACCTGTACCCTAAAATCATGTCTGAATTTTTCCCAATTCCCGATCCTCTTAAACTCAATCATCATGTAGAATTAGAGGTTTTTCAATGCCAAGATACCATTTTTCAATTATACGTTATAGCTCCTAATGCTAAACTTGAATCCCACCAACATCCTGAAAGTCAAATTGGCATGGTATTCTCAGCAGAACTAGAACTGTATATTAAAGATTTGATTAAACCCTTAAGACCTTTGCAAGATGTTTATATAGCTGATGGCAATATTCCTCATGGTGCTTTTAATCCTTTATCAGAACCGATGATTGGATTTGATCTTAAACGGATTACCTCTGCTTTACCGTCAGAAGATGTTTTATTAACACTATCCAACAACCAAGATAAAATCACTCATTTACCTTGTCAATCTGTTAAGGGTTCTTGGTTTGAAATTGTCATGATGAAAATCCCTTCTGGTTATTCCATTCCCCCACATCAAGGTGAGCAA
>NZ_JASJFE010000699.1:0-5489 GCF_030067735.1 Microcystis sp. M53598_WE2
AAACCCTACACCCCACACCCCACACCCTACACCCTACCCCCACCGAAAAACTTTTTGCCGCAAACCCTAACTACGATCCTCGAATAATCCACTCAAACGTTCTACTTCTGTTTGTGCTGTGTACATAGGAGTTCCAGCCAGAATTCCGGTAACATTGCGGAAAGGTTGACCGATGTGCATACCTTGATGATCGATCGAAAACTCACGAATATCCTTATCGTGCATAGAACCGCGCATTTTTAAAACAGTGATCCCGCGGCGCATTTCTCCATACATTTCCACATAACGCAGCAGAATAATTGAATCGGTAATTGTAGAAATATGCGCTTCTGTGATCGAGGAACCTCCTAATAAAGTGGGAGTGGTGGAAGTAAATAATCCTCCCACCTCTTTTTGCTTAATAAAAGAAGTCAAACCGATAATAAATTCCCGAAATCCTTTCAGATTAGAAACCCTTTCTAAAGCAGATAAACTATCTACTGCCACTCGATTCGGTTGAAACTCCTCGATAATTTCCTTCATCATAATTAAATGATTTTCTAAACCCGTAGTTTCGGGATAACGGCAGACTACCTTTAATTTACCTTCCTTTTCCATGCGGTCATAATCCACACCCCAACCGGTAGCATTTCTAAATAACTGTTCGCGACTTTCCTCGAAGGCAAAAATTAAACATCTTTCCCCATTGGTTACTCCCCCGGCCATAAATTCTGTCACCATCAGGGTTTTTCCCGTTCCCGTGGCTCCTGAAACCAAAATAACCGAATCGCGGAAGAAACCACCCCCACACATTCTATCGAGTTCCAGACTGCCGGAAGTAATACGAATATTAGAGGATTTTTGTTCTAATTCAATGGCTGATAAAGGAATAATCACGGCCCCTTTGTTGGGAATAATTGTAAAAGGAAATTCTCCTTTTTGGTGATCGGTTCCCCGATATTTTAAAATTTCGATCGTCCTTCTTCTTTTCTCATCGGTTAAAACGTTGCGTAAAATCACCACATTATCGGCCACAAACTCCTCCACCCCATAACGACTGATTTCGCCGTATTCTTGGGTTCTTTCTGCGGTCATAATCGCTGTTACTTCCAATTCTCGCAAAGCGGTTGCCAGACGAAAAAGATCACTTCTCACTTGAGCGCTATCACTTAAATGGCTGAAAATTGCGCCTAAAGAATCCATAGACACCCGTTTGGCTTTATTTTTGCGGATAGCAAACTCAATGCGAGCGATTAATGCGCCTAGGTCGTATTCTCCCGTCACCATCGGCTTTTCTTCCGGTTGGGGGGAAGCATCGACAAAGGCCCATTGACGATTCTCCTCCCACTGCCGGATATTCCAACCAAAACCACCCATATTTTTTCTTAGTGCTTGGGGTGGCTCCTCGAAGGTGACAAAAACGCCATTTTCTCCATTTTTGATGCCTTCTGCCAGAAATTGACAGGCAAAAACCGTTTTAGCACTTCCTGCCGTCCCCGCTATCAAAGTTGCTCGTCCTTTCGGTAATCCCCCTTCCGAAAGAAAATCAAAGCCGGGGATTCCTGTTTCTAACTTCTCAATCAACTCTAGGGGATTATTTTGCGTCATTTAAGTTCTCTATGAAAACGAGCCAATGTTTATTGTACCTATTTCAGTGACCGGCGATACCGGAAATTTATCCCTAGTTGGGGTGTATCAAGAAAATTCAGTGAGCGTTGTTAACTTTTATGACAATATCGACTAGATTATCCACATTATCTGCTGAGAATTTCTCGAATATAAATGATCAATAAATAATCCCAAGAGCTTATTTTTCAAGAAAATATTAAGTAGGCTGTGTTAGCGCAGTAAGGTAGTTAGGGTTATATCCCCGCACAAAATTTACCCAAAACAGGAATAGAAATAAAAATCATCTCATCTAATAAAAACAAGATTACTGCTGTTACTATCGTCCTAATTGCCCAATTTAATCTAATTGCTTTTTGCTCTCTAATTTTAGAGATTATAACTAAAGTTTCTGTTTGTAAATATTGTATTAAAGCCGTTAGATAGTCTTCTTCCTCTGCTTGGTTCCATTCCTCAGCAAGCAATTGTTCTGGTAGGATAATTTCACCACCCACTACTGGGGATAGACCCCATAATCCTAAGCCAATAGTAATAATTGTGAATAAATAAGCCAAAAATTTCAAAAGATAGCAGCTAAGACAAGGATAAATAGACTGGTTACATTCAAGGGAAACTATATAAGCAGGTAAATCTTTGCCAAAATTAACCAAAACACCGCTAATAGTCAGAATCAAAGTAAGTTTTGTATTTAGTTGATTAATACTATCCTTGACAACTTTGATAGAGTTTAAGGTATAATCATAGGTAAGCCGAATATTTGTCATACTTATTTGCTCTACTATGGAACATACAACCGATAATAATCAAAATCAGCAAAAAACCGACAATCAACAAGAAAAAACAGCAACAGGGAAGAAACCCGTGCTGAAGATTGATCCTAAGAGAACTATACCCTACATACAGGAAGGAATCAAACCGAAAAATAGATAAATTCTGTTTATTTCAGGGTTCCTTGAGATGCGTAAAATGATGACGCATCTCAAGGAAAAATCAAGTAAATTTCTCTAACTATAAAGGAACTTGAGTAATCCAATCTTGATACTTTGGTTCCTGATTAAGAACGATAGAACTTAACTTTTCTTTTAACTGATAAGTAATCGGTTTAGCCGCAGGTAAAGAAAAAGTTTCAATCCTTTTAATCGGAGTAATTTTCGCCGCAGTGCCACTTAAAAACACCTCATCAGCGATAAATAACTCCGTCTTATCTACGGGTCTTTCAATAACCGGAATACCCAAATCCCGCGCAATAGTTAAAACACTATCTCTAGTAATCCCCTCTAGGATATCTTGGTCAAAACTAGGAGTAATTAGCTGACCATTTCTGATGATAAAAATATTCATTCCCGTCGCTTCACAGACCTTGCCTTGGGAATTCATTAAAATTGCCTCATCAAACCCCGATTCTACCGCTTCCGTTTTTGCTAAAGCAGAAGTGATATAAGCGGCGCTAATTTTACCTCGCAACGGGAAACTTCTATCTTCTTGACGATACCAAGAACTAATCCGACAGTTAACCCCATCGGCTGCTAAATAATCATCCATTTCTAGACCATAGACTAGAAAATCCTTCTCGATACCATGCAATCGCGGGGCAATTCCCAACCCGGAACTATAGACAAGGGGACGAATATAAAAAGGTCGATGACACTGATTCTTTTTAACAAAATCGATAATTATTTGATAGATTTTATCGGCAGGAATCTCGTAATTAAGAAACTTAGCACTTTGACTTAAACGCTGACAATGACGTTCTAATCTAAATAATAATATCTGTCCAGCATTGTTAGGGTCGGGAGTACCTCGTAAACCCCCAAAAGCGGCAGTTCCGTAGTGTAGTGCGTGGGTAGCAACGGATAACTTTGCCTCGCTAAAAGGGATAAATTTATTCTCAAAATAGGCGAGAGGAAGGAAAGGAATTTCGGTAATAGACATTTTTTTTTGATTGAACCAAGAACTAAACGGGATTTACCCATGCGGAAAAATTTTGTTTCTGGCTATTAGAAGGATTTTCTACCCTGATAATTTCATAGCGAATCGTCTGCGGGGCAGCCAGTGGAACAGCAAGGGTTCGCAATTCATCGAGATGAAAGACTGTTATCTGAATAATATCACCTGCGCGGTAGTCTTTTAATCTTTCGTTTAACTGTTCCGCCGTCACCCGCAATCCATCGATAGCCAATAACTCATCATCAGCATTAATTCCCGCTTTTTGGCAAGGGGAACCCATCTCGACAAATTTAATTATTTCTTTACCCGCTTCACTCTGTAGCCGCATTCCCAGATAAGGTATCGTCTCCCCATTGTCAACACCCCGCAGATAGAGTCCAAAAGGTTCAAGATATTGATTAAAGGGTAATTCTTCTAAACCGTCGATATAACGGCGGTAGAAGTCGCTTAAATCCACCCCTGCGGCAGATTCGAGAATTGCCTGCAACTCCCCATCGGTATAACCAATCTCCTCTTTACCGAAATGTTGCCACATCGAGCGTAAAACATCATCGAGGGAACGACGGTTATCGGTGTGGGTGCGAATTAGTAAATCGAGAAGCAGCGACAATAATTCCCCCTTGAGATAGTAGGAAATTTGACTATTATCGCTATTGCTATCCCGTCGGTAGAGTTTTATCCAGGCATCGAAACTCGATTCGCCTAGAGGTTGGACAAGACGACCGGGTATATTGAGATAACGGGTGATTTCTTTGCTTAAAAGCTCTAAAAAAGTCTTACTATCGTATATTCCCGCCCGTAGAGGGATTACTATATCGTAATAACTGGTGGTTCCTTCGGCAAACCAGAGGGAAGAAGTATAATTTTCTGCATCATAATCGAAGCTTTCTAAAGCTTTTGGGCGAATACGCTTGATATTCCAGAGATGAAAGAACTCATGGGCGACTAATTGCAGAAAACGATTATATTTATCCTTATCTCGCAATCCCAAACGCGCATAGTTAAGGGTACAGGAATTTTTATGTTCTAGTCCCCCGTAACCAGCCGCCGAAAGATGTAGCAAAAAGAGATAATTATCATAAGGGAGTCCACCGAACATAGCCGACTCGGTTTGAATAATTTTAGTGGTATCGGCGATAATTTGACTAGGATTGGCGTTTCCCCGTCCCCAGATAGCTAATTGATGGGGTTTTCCCTCGACGACAAAATCGTATAACTGATGAATCCCCACCTCCACAGGACTGTCCACTAGGGTATCAAAATCGGGAACGTGAAAGGTGTTTTTCTGTCCGGATAAAGATTTTAAGGCAGTGGTAACGCGCCAATCGCCATGGGGGGGGATAATTGTCAGGGTGAGGGGATGTTTTTGATAATCGGGGATATAGAAAAATAAAGCAGCCCCGTTGAAGTAACCGTGAGTATCATCGAGATGGTTGGTTCTGACGGTTAAATCGTGGGCAAAAACGCGATATTTGACCGTTATTTCGGAACTGTCACCATTGTCAATCTGCCAGTGATTTTTAGCAACTTTGCGACTGTTAAGGTTAATAGCTTGAAAATCTTGAACTAAACGGGAGTATTCCCGCACTAGATAGGAACCGGGAGTCCAAACCGGCATTTTTAGGTTTAAAATCGGAGCTTGCCAACCGGTAATCTGTAGAGTAACTTCAAAGAGGTGTGAAGTCGGTTCCGGCATAGCCACTTGATAGCTGAGACTTAAACGGGTTGAGGAGACGGTAGTGGGGGAAATAAGACTGGTCATCGGCATTAAACGGCTTTTAAGTTATTCTACTAAATCCAGTTATTAAAAACTGATTATTTATTCCCCCTTTTGCATGACTGCCTCTCCTGATATGTAGCCTATACTCAACGGATGGCCGTATTACTTCCGATTTTATCACTCAATCCAAGCCTTTGGGGGGTAGAACCCCCAAACT
>NZ_JASJFE010001053.1:0-10314 GCF_030067735.1 Microcystis sp. M53598_WE2
AATTCTCTTAATAAAAATGATAATTAATGAGCATATTCTTGGAAAATAATTATACAGTTTCCATCCAGTCAAAAACTTGATTCAATTGCGACAAATCGATTAAACCGTACTGCCATAAAACCATCGGCAAAGAACCCACCGATGCTTCACAGAGACGCACAGCCATATCGAGGGAACGGGGGGAAATTGCTAATTTTTCCAAGAGGAAAGTGCGGAGTTGTTTTTGTTGATGAGCTTCCATGATTAAGGATCATTGGTAATGATAATCGGATTATTGAATAACTTATCCTCTATTAAAAAGAGATGCTTCCCTCACGGGGATCACCCAATTGGGTGATTTTGTCCACCAATCGGAATAATTTAAGAATTTATCCATAATATGTTCTACTATCCCGAAATTGCTAGTAGGGATATCAACACTTCCTTTACTTAGAAAAACGAGAAAGGGGAACTTTTGGGATAAGCTATTGATAACCTAGTTTTTGCTGGAGTAGGAGAGAATTTCCCTCAATGAGTCATGTTCCTCAAGTTTCCGTGATTATTCCTTGCTATAATCAAGGTCGCTATCTTGATGATGCGATCACAGCTGTTTTAGTGCAAACATACCAAAACTTTGAAATCCTTGTCATTGATGATGGATCCACAGAACCGGAAACCATCGAGATTTTACAAGATTATCAACAGCCAAAAACCCGGATCATCCGCACAGAAAATCAAGGGGTTGCCACAGCGAGAAATCTAGGAATTGCCCAAGCGCAAGGAACCTATATTCTTCCTCTTGATGCCGATGATAAAATTGCCGATTCCTATCTAGAAAAAGCGGTTGCTTTGCTAGAAGGTAATGAGCAATTAGGTATAGTTTATTGCGAAGCGGAGTATTTTGGGGATAGACAAGGAATTTGGCCGCTGCCTGAGTATGAATTTCCCGATATATTAGTAGATAATATGATATTTTGCTCCGGTTTGTTTCGGAAATCCGATTGGGAAACTGTGGGGGGCTATAATACTAATTTAATTTATGGTTGGGAAGATCACGATTTTTGGTTATCTCTGATCGAATTAGGTCGAGAAGTCTATCGTATCCCAGAAGTGTTATTTTTCTATCGACAAAAAGCTGATTCTATGAGTCGCTCAATGACCGCAGAACACTATATCTATTCCTACACCCAACTTTTTTATAATCATCCCCAACTTTACTCCCAAAATATCCAAGCCATTTTTGCTGCTTTAGTTACCTTAAAAGTCGATATATTCGCTCAGTTGGAACAGGCTAGAGAACGAATTAAACAATTAGAAATTCATCAACAAGAATTACAACAAGAATTGCAAAAAACCCAATTGGATTATCGAGAAAGAGACGAGGAATTACAAAAAGCTGACAGTAAAATAGCCGCCATGGAAAAAAGTAAATTCTGGCAAATGAGAAGAGTTTGGATTAAAATGCAAAAATTGCTAGGTTTGTTGGAAAAAGACCCAATTTATTCCTAAGGGAACTTCAACGCTAAACAAAGATCGAATCGATTATAATCATTACAGAGTAAGCACTTTACGATTTGACTTCTGGATCACGGTGTCAAGATTTAGATCGTCGATAATTCCTTGCCGGTTGGCGAGTCCTCCCTGTTTCATGGTTTCTTCTAGTTCGTTGCTTTGGGTTTCCCTGTATTGAGTGCATTTTAGTCGGTCTTTGGGGTTGTAGATTTTGGCATCGGGGAGGACAATGGGGAAGATGCGAGCGTAGAAATCTCCATTTTTTGCGATCTCGATTAACTCGAACATACAGTTACAGGAAAATGGATAATACAATAGGAAAATCTTGGCCAAAGTAGCCACAAAAATTGATAAGTAGGGAGGCACAATTATTTGTAGGATGGGTTAGCGGTAGCGTAACCCATGCTGGCGTTGGGTTTCATGCTTCAACCCAACCTACGTTCATCTTATATTTAATTCCACCCACCTACTTAATATCAAGGGGAGAACTGAAAAAAGCAATTTAGCCGTTGCTACAGCAATTCTGGCAGGGTTATTATTAAGTAAGGAAATCACCAGAAACTTATTAAGGGAAGAAATTATGGGCGAATCAGTCATTGATCAGGACATCCAAGAAAAAGGAAGACAATCAGAAGCGGTTTCTTTGATTCTACAACTACTTAACCGTCGTTTAGGTGAAATATCCTCAACTGTAAGCCAAAAAATCCAAGAACTATCTCTAGAACAATTCGCAACTTTAGGAGAAGCACTGCTCGATTTTACCAGCTTGACAGAGCTGACCACTTGGTTATTGGACACAGAAACTTAAATCCCCAGAAGATGTCTGCTCGTCCTGCGTTAAATTTTTAAATACCGGCTTTTTTTGTATTGATTTAACCATGGCTACCAGCGATATCTCCAATTCTACTCACTCATCCCCAAAACCCCTGCCAAAACTGGGACTTTTCACCATGTTTCGCTTAGGACTCTTTCAGATGGGACTAGGTATTATGTCCCTGCTGACTTTGGGGGTTCTCAATCGGATTATGATCGATGAGTTAAAAGTTTTACCCTTTCTCGCCACAGCTGCGATCGCTATGCACCAGTTTGTTAGTCCAGCACGCATCTGGTTTGGGCAAAGCTCCGATGGTAAAACTATTTTTGGTCATCATCGCAGCGGTTATGTCTGGATTGGGGCGGCAGTTTTTACCGCTTTAGCTTTTGTTGCTTTGCAGGTAGTTTGGCAATTGGGACTTAGTATTCAAACTTCGGGATGGAATACCATTTCCTACGCCTGGATTGCCCTCTTAGCCTTAATTTTCGCCCTCTACGGACTCGCTTTAAGTGCCAGTTCTACCCCTTTTGCTGCCCTCTTAGTGGATGTGTCCGATGAAGATAATCGATCGCAATTAGTTGCTATAGTTTGGTCAATGCTGATGGTGGGAATCGTCGTCGGGGCGATCGTTAGTTCTCGTTTGCTGGATACTCCCAATATCTGCGGTACAAATATTTTGACCTATGATCCGACTCAATCAGCCCCTATAGCCAATATTCCGCAACTACAGGCGAATATTAACCCCGTGTTTGCGATTATGCCCGCTATCGTTTTCGGTCTCTGTATTTTAGCGACTTTTGGCGTAGAAAAAAAATATTCTCGTTTTAGTAGTCGGTCCACTCTTGTGCAAAGAGAGGATCAAATTACCTTTAAAGATGCCCTACAAGTTCTCACCGCTAGTCGGCAAACCGGTTTATTTTTCACCTTTCTGCTGATGATGACTTTGAGTTTATTTATGCAGGATGCAATTATGGAACCCTTTGGCGGCGAGGTTTTTGGGATGTGTATCGCCCAAACCACCCAATTGAACGCTTTTTGGGGAACCGGAACCCTTTTTGGTATTGCTGCCACGGGTTTTATGCTCATTCCCCGCATCGGTAAACAAAAAACCACTAAATATGGCTGTATTTTTGCAACAATTTGTTTTATTCTCTTGATTTTTGCTGGCTTTTCTGCTAACCAAAGTTTATTAAAATCAAGCTTGCTCTTTTTCGGTTTAGCTTCGGGAATGATTACCGCCGGGGCTACCAGTTTAATGTTAGATTTAACCGCCGCCGAAACCGCAGGAACTTTTATCGGCGCTTGGGGATTATCACAAGCGATCGCCAGGGGATTAGCCACGGTTTTAGGCGGTACGATTTTAAATATCGGTAAAGTTGTCTTTTCTAGTCCGGTTTTAGCCTATGGCTTAGTTTTCCTCGTGCAAGCATTGGGAATGATCCTGGCAGTTTGGTTATTAAGTCGGGTTGATGTGAAGGAATTTAAGGAAAATGCCCGAGCAGCGATCGCAACAGTCATGAAAGGAGAGATCGACTAGCAAAAGCAAGTAAAAGTGAGATAACAGGAGAATTAGCCCGATCGGGGGAAGTTGGTTAGCCGCTTTTTTCCTATCCTAAAAGTAGAGAAGAAAACGAAAGAGGAGGCGAAAACGATGAAAAGGACTTTAATGATTGCCCTAGGTTCCCTAGCCTCCTTACTGCTGATTAACCCCGTCGGTGCGGAAAATCCTCAACAGGTACAACAATTATTGAATACGCGGGAATGTCCAGGCTGTGATCTCCGCGGTGCAGATTTAAGAGGGGCGCATCTAATCGGTGCCGATTTGAGAAAAGCGAATTTACAAGGAGCTAATCTGGAGGAAGCTAACTTAGAGGGCGCGGATTTGACCGATGCTAACCTAGAAGGCGCAAATTTAACCGCAGCTTTTCTGACTAATGCCAGTTTGAATCAAGCTGATCTCGATGGAGTCAATTTCACCAGTGCCGTGATTTATGATGCCGATGTGACAGGTGCATCGATGGAGAGAATTAACTTGACAAATGCTCAGATTTATGGTACTGGCATCGCTGTGGGTGGTGGCAATCCCTAGATAGGGCGGGCTGAATGAATCTAAAAACCTGGCGTTGTCAAATTGAAAGATGCTCCGAATCAGCACCGGAACTGAAATTACTTTGATAGGAAAGATTACATGGCATCTTGACAATTAGTGTTTAATGAACGAATAGTGCCGATAGTTGGGCTTAAGTGGGGAACAAGAGTCGCTCGATTTAGCAGTGGAATTAGCCCTACAATCGGCGTAGGGCTAATTCATGAATTAGCCCTACAATCGGCGTTGTCAAATTGAAAGATGCTCCGAATCAGTTGGGAGCATTGCATCTTTCCTCTTCTGAATCTGACAACGCCGTCCCTGTTCACCGATAAATGATTCTCCACTCCCAACGAGAGTGATACAATTGTTAACACCACAGACCAAGAGCCAATCGAAGCGAGAGAATAAAAACTGCTATGTTAAAAGCCCTACTCGGAGACCCCAACGCCCGCAAAATTAAAAAATTTCAGCCCCTCGTCACCGAAATCAACCTGCTGGAAGAAGACATTAAAAACCTGTCCGATGAGGAATTAAGGAGCAAAACCAGCGAATTTAAGGAAAGATTAGACAAAGCCAGAAATTATGACGAAAGAGAGGAGATTCTCGAGGAAATCCTCCCCGAAGCTTTCGCCATTGTCCGGGAAGCGGGAATCCGAGTCTTAGGGATGCGTCACTTTGACGTGCAGTTATTGGGGGGAATGGTACTGCACAAAGGACAAATCGCCGAGATGAAAACCGGGGAAGGAAAAACCCTGGTTGCCACTCTCCCCGCTTATTTGAATGGATTGACCGGAAAAGGGGTTCACGTCGTCACCGTCAACGATTATCTCGCCCGTCGTGACGCGGAGTGGATGGGGCAGGTACACCGCTTTTTAGGGTTAAGTGTGGGACTAATTCAAGCCGGCATGAGTCCAGAAGAAAGAAAGAAAAATTATGCCTGTGACATCACCTACACCACTAACAGCGAACTCGGCTTTGATTATCTGCGCGATAACATGGCTACAGTGATGGGGGAAGTTGTCCAAAGACCCTTTAACTACTGCGTTATCGACGAAGTGGACTCCATTCTTATCGATGAGGCCAGAACCCCATTAATTATATCAGGAGCGATCGATCGGCCCACAGAAAAATATATTCTCGCCGCCGAAATCGCCAAGCAATTAGTGCGCCAAAAAGTAGAAGACGGACCGGGAGACTACGAAGTTAACGAAAAAGACCGTAACGTTTTAATGACCGATGAAGGCTTTAAAAGAGCGGAAGAACTATTAGGAGTTACCGATTTATACGACCAAGAAAATCCCTGGGCGCACTATATTTCTAACGCTATTCGTGCCAAAGAACTCCAGAAAAAAGACGTTAACTATATCGTTCGCAGTGGTGAAATTGTTATCGTTGATGAGTTCACGGGACGGGTATTACCGGGCCGACGTTGGGGTGATGGTTTACATCAGGCAGTGGAGGCTAAGGAAGGGGTAGAAATTCAACAGGAAACCCAAACCTTAGCCACGATTACCTATCAAAACTTTTTCCTACTCTATCCGAAATTATCTGGCATGACCGGGACGGCCAAAACCGAAGAAACGGAACTAGAAAAAGTCTATAACCTGCAAGTAACAATTATTCCCACTAACCGCGTTTCTCGTCGGCAAGATTTAGCCGATGTGGTCTATAAAAATGAACAGGCAAAATGGAACGCCGTCGCCGAAGAATGTCAACAAATGCACGAACAGGGTCGCCCGGTTTTAGTCGGTACCACCAGTGTGGAAAAATCGGAAGTGCTTTCGCTTTTATTACAGGGAAGGAATATTCCCCATAACTTACTTAATGCTCGTCCGGAAAACGTGGAAAGGGAATCAGAAATCGTCGCCCAAGCAGGCCGGGCTGGAGCCGTAACTATTGCTACGAATATGGCGGGACGGGGAACCGATATCATCCTCGGTGGTAACTCCGACTATATGGCCCGATTGAAAATTCGCGAGTATTTAATGCCGAAATTAGTTATGCCCGAGGATGACAATTTGGCCTTTAGTTTACCCAGTTTAGGAGAACGCAATCGCCCGCAAGGATTCGCCCCGGGTAAGAAGAAAAAAAACTGGCGTGCCTCGGCGGAAATTTTTCCCACCGAGTTACCGAAAGAGGTAGAAAATGCCCTGAAAGAAGCGGTTAAATTTGCCGTTGATACCCACGGAACTCAAAGTTTACCCGAATTAGAAGTGGAAGAAAAAATCGCCATCGCGGCCGAAAAAGCTCCCACGGATGACCCGGTTATTCAAAAGTTACGGGAAGTCTATAAATTAATTCGCAAAAGTTATGAAGATTACACGGGTAAAGAACACGATGAAGTAGTAGAAAGGGGCGGACTGCACGTTATCGGGACGGAACGCCACGAATCCCGCCGTATTGACAACCAATTGCGAGGCCGGGCGGGCAGACAGGGCGACCCCGGTTCCACACGCTTCTTTTTAAGCCTAGAAGATAATTTATTGCGGATTTTTGGGGGCGACCGCGTGGCTGGTTTAATGGATGCCTTCCGGGTGGAAGAAGATATGCCCATTGAGTCGGGAATGTTAACTCGTTCCCTGGAAGGCGCGCAAAGAAAAGTGGAAACCTTCTATTATGATGCCCGGAAACAGGTGTTTGAATACGACGAGGTGATGAATAATCAACGGCGCGCTATTTATGCCGAACGTCGTCGGGTTTTGGAGGGGATGGACCTAAAAGAACAGGTGCTGCAATACGCCGAAAAAACCATGGATGAAATCGTCATGGCTTATGTTAATCCCGAACTGCCGGCGGAAGAATGGGATTTGGAAAAACTGATTAGTAAATCTCAGGAATTCGTCTATCTGTTGGCAGATATTACCGCTAAAGATGTCGAGGAGATGAGTGTTAATGATATCAAGATGTTCCTACACGAAGAAGTTCGCAAAGCCTACGAAATTAAGGAACGTCAAGTGGATAGTATTCGCGCCGGTTTAATGCGCGATGCCGAACGTTATTTTATCCTGCAACAAATCGATATGTTATGGCGCGAACACCTGCAAGCTATGGAAGCTTTACGCGAGTCGATTGGTTTACGCGGTTACGGTCAAAAAGACCCCCTAATTGAGTATAAACAGGAAGGCTACGAGATGTTTTTAGAAATGATGATTGATATCCGTCGTAACGTGGTTTATTCCCTGTTCCAATTCCAACCGCAAGGACAACCCCAAGCAGTGGCTAGTGAACAGTAAAAATTAAAAGTTGGCTGAAATTGGGGAGAATTGGCTAAGGCTGATTCTCTCATTTTTTTCTACCGAGAAATCAGTCACCCACAATCCACACTAGGACGAAAATTATCAGTCCGATTACTCCATAGGACAACAACGACCCCAAAAAATTGAGGATTTGTACGGGAAAATGAATCAAAACTTGGTAAGTAAAATCGGCAGCTGCCAGCAAGGCAGCGAAAAACATAATCACAAGTGTTATCATAATTAAATCTTCTCATTCTGATAGAATAAATGGCTATCCTTTGCGGTAATCGACAGTAGATGGTCAGAAGTTAGGAGATTATCCCCAAGAAAAAACTCGGAGTGCGGTAGAATCGGGAGAGCGTTGGGTTTCATGCTTCAACCGTTCGGCAAAAGCTCACGGCCGAAGCCCAACCTACGTTCTTGTTAAATAAGATTTAGTATAACTCGATCGCTGTTAAAATTGCGGTAGAATCAGGAGAGCTAATTTGCTATAACCAGTCCAGAAGAGCGAGATTACTAAAAATTGACCAGTTTTTTGCGGGAACTGGGAAAATTAACAGCTAATCTGGGACAAGACGAGCTAAAAGCAGCAGAGAGCAACAATCAATGTCTAAAAACTCTATACCTCGAATCGAAAATCTGCGCGTGCAAAATTACCGAGCTTTACAGGACTTAGAATTAAAAAGCATTACTCCTTTAACCGTTTTTCTCGGTCCTAATGGGAGCGGAAAATCTACCATATTTGATGTCTTTGCTTTCCTCTCTGAATGTTTTACTGTTGGTTTAAAAAAAGCTTGGGACAGACGGGGAAGATTTAAAGAATTAAGAACCAGAGGACAAGAAGGTTACATCATTATCGAATTAAAATATCGAGAAAAATTGGCATCACCTTTAATTACCTATCATTTGGCTATTAATGAAGCTAACAATCGCCCTTATGTTGCCGAAGAATGGTTACAGTGGAGACAAGGAGCGAAGGGCAAACCTTATCGCTTTTTAGACTTTAAAGAAGGGGGAGGAATAGTGATTAGTGGAGAAAATCCCAAACCAAAAGATGAACGAATCTCTGAACGATTAGACTCCCCGGAATTTTTAGCTGTTAGTACCCTCGGACAATTGGCCAAACATCCCCGGGTTAGTGCTTTGCGTCGTTTTATCACAAGTTGGTATCTTTCCTACTTAACCGCAGATAATACTCGCACTCAACCAGAAGCAGGAGCGCAAGAAAGATTATCGCCAACTGGTGACAATTTACCTAATGTTATTCAATATTTAAAAGAAGATCATCCTCAACGATTAGAATCTATTTTACAAACCCTTTCTCGTCGAATTCCCAGATTAGAAAAAGTAGAAGCATCTATTATGCCGAATGGACAGCTTTTACTTCAAATTAAAGACGCACCTTTTCAAGAGCCAATTCTTGCCAAATTTGCCTCCGATGGCACTTTAAAAATGTTGGCTTATTTAACTATATTATATGATCCAAGCCCTCCGCAATTACTGGGAATAGAAGAACCAGAAAATCATCTTCATCCCCGTTTATTACCTGAATTAGCAGAAGAATGTCGGGCAGCGACCGCAAGTACACAATTAATGGTAACAACTCATTCTCCCTTTTTTGTAGATGGTTTGAAACCAGAGGAGGTTTGGGTACTTTATCGAGATGAAAATGGTTTTACTCAAGCTAAACGTACTTCAGCAATGCAAGGAGTTAAGGAATTTATTCAAAATGGTGCTTTGTTGGGTCAATTATGGATGGAGGACTATTTTGATGTGGGTAATCCTAGCATTTAAGTTTAATAGCAAAGGAGGGAAAAAGTGCATCTTGAATTTTTAGTTGAAGAATTTTCTACCCAAGAATGTTTAAATCAAATTTTACCTAAAATATTATTTGAGAATGTCACCTATAAAATTCATGCCTTTCGAGGTAAATCCGATTTAATCAAAAAACTACCGGAGCGATTAAAAGGCTATCAATGCTGGATACCCGATGATTATCGAATCATTATTCTTGTAGATAGAGACAATGAAGATTGTCAAATGCTCAAAGAAAAGTTAGAAAATATTGCCCAACAAACAGGACTGATCACCAAAACGATTAGTGAAGATAAAAAAACATTTCAGGTGTTAAATAGAATTGCTATAGAAGAACTAGAAGCTTGGTTTTTTGGTGATATTCAGGCTATAGTCTCAGCCTATCCCAAAGTTTCTACTAATGTGGGACAGCAAGCAAAATACAGAAAACCCGATGAAATTACGGGCGGAACTTGGGAAAACTTAGAAAAGATACTTCAAAAAGCTGGGTATCATCGAGGAGGTTTAGAAAAAGTGAAAGCAGCCCGAGAAATTTCTCAATTTATGACTCCTGCTCATAATTGTTCTCCTAGTTTTCAGATTTTTTATCAAGGTTTATTGGCGATGATTAGCTAAGGATATTTAGGAAAGTAAATGATGAAACTGCTAGATCACTGTCAAGGATAAATCGATTTTTAACTGTTGAATAAATTGTTGCATAATTGTTCAAAATTCGGTGTTTAACTATAGCGTTTCCTAAGCTAGTAAGGTACACCTATTTTTCTTCCCTTTTGCATGAGTGCCTAAAACCCATAACTTTTGTACCTCAGCAGACTGAAAAACGCTATAAATCTTATTTAAAAAGAACGTAGGTTGGTTTGAAGCATGAA
>NZ_JASJFE010000341.1:0-1860 GCF_030067735.1 Microcystis sp. M53598_WE2
GGTAAAGGTAGCAACTGGAATACAAGCTGGAGCAAAAGCATTATATTCTAACTGAACTAAGCTAGTTATTGTAGTTTTCTCTAAAATAAACTTTCTTAAGTTTTCATAAGAAGAAATAAACATCCAAACGTAGGGAGTAACAAAACCTATTTCACCTTTTTGTAAAGTCATTTCTACAATCCGCACCATAAAAGCAGAAAATAGATCCGATTTTACCTCACTATAATTATCCTGTAAAAAAGCCTTTAACCGATTATTCATCCCCTTGTTACCCATATAGGGGGGATTCGCCACAACAAGGTGATACTTAGGACTTAAAAAATCCGCCATATTTAACACATCTATTACCTTCTCGTGGGTTTTATATAACAATAACTGACTAGCGACATTGCGCTCATTTAATAACCCTATCATCCCCTGTACATCCGTCACCGTAGGACGAATTAAGGCCCCAAAATTATCCGCCTCCTTAAACTCATGTAGTGTTTCTAATAAAGGCGCAGTAAACAAATCGCGCCCGACAAAATCTAGATAAGGCTGTAGCTCTTTTTCAGAAAACTCAACTTTTTTCAACACACAAATATTAGGCTGGATGGGTTTACGAAAAAATCGTCTTTCCTTTTCCCTCGCTTTCATGGTTAATGCAAATGCTGCCAAACTTCCCGCCCGTTCATCAATTTCTATGCCATAGAGATTATGGGTTAAAATCTTGCTAGGAATCTCATTTGCTGTATAACCTTCTTCCTCATATATTGCATAAAGTAAATCAAAAGCATAGACTAAAATATGTCCCGAACCACAAGCAGGATCACAGATTTTTATATCTTCAGGCGAGTTGATTTTTAAGTACCCATCTCCCACTTCCCACTTCCCACTATCCACATAATAGGACATTGACTCAACTAACCGAGACTGAGGACGGTTTAACATCCATAAACGCCCCAGGGAATTTTCTACTAAATAACGGACAATCCAATGAGGAGTAAATAACTGAGTTGCCGCTGGAATATTCTGGGGAGTGATTTTTTTATTATTTTTTAGTCCCTCAAAAACTTCGTCTTTTTTCTCAGAGATATAAAACTGATATAACCACCCAATCACCTCCACACTCTCACAATTTTCTGGAGTCATTGCCTCACGAGTATAAGCTAAAATTGAATTACCCGATAATAAATCATCGGGCATCAATAACTCGGTATAATCATCAATTCGTTCAAATAAATAGGGCATCAACTGATGATAATAATTACACACTCCTACAATTAATAAACGATAGGCTTCCCCTTGAGCATCATAACTCGGTGCAGTTCCGCTTAATAAATCAAAAATCTGCTTTCTGACCTGTTTATTCAGCATTTCCTCGTCAATATGTCCCGTTTTCGCCTCAGCCAAGATTTCTGGCTGAAACTGCCCCTCAGCAGCGGACACAACCCTAATGGAGTGATAGCGGTTGCTATCCATAAACCGCAAGGCACAAAAACGGTTAAACCAAGTATAGGCAACCTGTTCAATAAGCTGTTCTTTGCCTAAAACTTCGATTTTTTCGGCTAACTTGCTGATAGCTTTGGGATTTTCTCGTCTTGCGGCGCTATTTTCAGCTAAGACCACTTCTAACTTAGTCGTCATCTGTTCTCTGAGATAACGACGGGCATACTGAGCGAATTTTTTAAGTCTTGATGTATCCATAAGACAATTTTATCCTAAAAAAGAAAACTTCTCAAGACAATCTTATTATCGGCCATGCTGTAAATTGCTGATTCCAGATGGCAAAATTAAGCACAATGCAACTATTACAAATTTCTTGACTCCATCTTTTTCCTTTTTGACCAATAGGGATTTGTTGGCGTAATTCCTTATTCA
>NZ_JASJFE010000343.1:0-2976 GCF_030067735.1 Microcystis sp. M53598_WE2
AGAATAAATAGAAATAATCTCCTGTCTCCTGTCTCCTATCTCCTGACTCCTGACTCTTGATCACTGATTGCTTAGAGAATATCGCCGATGAGTAAACCAGTGATCAAAAGGAGAAGGATAGCGACACCGATATCTAAAGTTTTGGGGGAAAGACGACGAGCAATCCAATAACCGATCAGGACACCGAGGAGACTGGTAGCGATTAAAGCGGTGGCTGCCCCGGCAAAAACCACCCAGGGGGATTGGGATTCAGCACTGATGAGAAGGGTGGCTAATTGGGTTTTATCGCCGATTTCAGCAAAAAATATGGTTAGGAAGGTGGAACTAAACACCGTCCAAAAACTCCAAGAAGGTGGCTGATCTGGCTTTTTCTCGGTTGAGGCGATCGATTTGCTATCACTCATCGGCTAATTTAACAATATCGGGTTAAGCAATAATTTTCATACTTTTTTCATTTTAGCCCGACCGGTTTTCTGGCGATAGTTTCTGCTGTTGGGGGCGCTGTCTCCTCCCCCCAATAGTTAAAAAACCCTAGTCGATCGAGGTAGAGTTTCCATCCTAGAGTTTAATAATTATTAGACTAGGACGAGCGCAAATTGCTTGGAGGTATAGCCCCTATGGTAGAAAACAGAGATTATACTCTGATTATTGACAAAAGTGGCAGTATGTCCACTGCTGATAAACCCAGCGAGAAAACCCGTTGGCAAATTGCCCAAGAATCCACCCTCGCCTTGGCTAGAAAGTGCGAGGAATTCGATCCCGACGGCATCACTATCTATCTTTTTTCCGGACGTTTCCGACGCTATGATAATGTTACTTCCGATAAGGTGACACAAATTTATCAAGAAAATGAACCTATGGGGAGGACAGACCTAGCCGCTGTTCTTCAAGATGCCCTCAATAATTATTTTCAGCGCAAAACTGCTGGCAAAACTAAACCCAACGGAGAAACTATTCTGGTGATTACCGACGGAGAACCAGATGATCGCAAAGCGGTGATGCGTCAAATTATCGAAGCTTCTCGAAAACTCGATAGGGATGAAGAATTAGCCATTTCTCTGATTCAAGTAGGCCATGATCGACAAGCAACCGAATTTCTTAAAGCTTTAGACGATCAGCTAGAATCGGCGGGGGCCAAATTCGATATCGTTGACACAATTACTATCGATGATATGGAAGATATGACCCTAGCGGAAGTTCTTCTCAATGCCGTTACCGATTAATTTCTACCCAGTAGGGGTGAGAGCTTTCCACCCCTAATCAAGGAGGATTTAACTGCTAGTCAGGGCGACCAATTTATCTTTTTCCTCATCGGATAATTGATCCGATTGTCCGGTGATTTGTTTGTAGATTTTGAGATATTCCAAAGCGGATTTATACCAACTAAAATCTTGAGTCATTGCCCGTTGCTGTAGTTTTTGCCAATCCTGTTTATAACGGAAACTTTCCCAAGTCCGGATCATACAGGTAAACAGGTCTAAAGGTTCATAGCGATCGAAACTAAATCCTGTTCCTCTTTCCTGAATTGGGTCGTGGAAAGATACCGTATCGACCAAACCACCGGTGCGGCGTACCATGGGAATACAACCGTAACGCATGGCCATTAATTGGGAAATGCCACAGGGTTCAAAACGGGAAGGCATTAACAAAGCATCGGCCCCCCCATAGATGCGACGGGAAAGGGCATCACTATAGAGAAGATGCAGGGACATTCGCCCCCGGAAACGGGAAGTCATCTCCCACAGTTGGGTTTCATAATAGCGATCGCCTGTACCCAAAATAATCAATTGTGCATCAGTATAGGTGAGAAAGCGATCTAAAATTTGCATCACTAGATCAATACCTTTTTGTTCCACCAAACGCGTCACCATCGCCATGACAAAGGCACTTTTACTGACCTGTAGCCCCACTTCTTCTTGCAGGGCAATTTTATTGATCAGACGTTTTTCGATGGTTTCTGGGGTAAAATTCTGCTTAAGATAAACATCTTTAGCCGGGTTATACACCTCCGTATCGATGCCGTTGACAATGCCCACCAGATTGCCAGAAATATAGGACAATAATCCCTCTAAATTTTCGCCATAAATGGGGGTCTGTATTTGACGGGCATAGGTGGGAGAAACGGTGGTGATGCGATTAGCAAATTGAACCGCTGCGGCCATGGTATTATCGCCCTGCATATACCAAGGACACCAAGTCATTTTTTCTAATGCCTCCCGCCAAGGGCCCTGGTAGGCGAGATTATGGATAGTAAAAACGGTGCTAATATCGGGGTCTTGGTGCATCCAGACGGGAATCATGCCCGTATGCCAATCATGACAGTGAATAACTTGCGGTTTCCAGTAATTCCAAGCGAATTCCGCCGCACCATTGGCAAATAGGGTAAATCTCCAGGCCTCATCTTCGCCTCCGTAGATATTGCGTCCAGAGAAAGCTAGATGACCAAAGAGGTAGAGAGGAATATCCGTATCGGGTAAAACCGTCTCATAGACTAAAAAATCCTGAAACATGGCGAATCCTGACCAAATGGGTTCGGAAGGGATGTCCATTTTTTCCTGGAGAAAACCGTAGTAGGGTAGAAAAATCCGCACGTCATGACCTAGCTGACGCAAGACTTTCGGTAATGCCCCAATTACGTCCCCCATTCCCCCAACTTTGGCAATTGGGGCGGCCTCGGCACCCACAAATAGAATTCGCATACTCTTCCCGCTTTACTTCACGACGACAAGAAATTTTAACAGATAAAACCACCCTAGTAGGATTTGCAAGCAGGTTATTATCGGATTAGCCTAGATTTTTCTTTAACCAACCAGAGAGCCAACGAGGGGCATAATTAGCTGTTTTGGACATTATTAAGTTTTGTCGCCTTTTTATTAAGTTTTAGCTGCTCGGCACCGGCACTGTCTGCTATTGTCGATTTAACCGACATTCCGCCTATCTTCATATACTTTTATATATCTTTACATTCCCCAAACT
>NZ_JASJFE010000487.1:0-1544 GCF_030067735.1 Microcystis sp. M53598_WE2
CAAGATAGGGTAAACTTAACCGAACTAATTCTATGGTATATTCATGAGCGTAAGGTATGACGGCAATTACTACCCGTTCCAATAATTGAGAGTTAACTGAACCCTGGGTAATTAATTCTAGTATTTGCCATTCTTGCAGTTGTTGAGGATGAAATCTATTTAATTTAATTTCAACGAGGGTTAAGTGCAGTAAATTATCGAGATAACTGGGATTAATTTCCTGTAGATGTTTACGAATTAACCAACTGATTTCTAGATTTTCTAACTCTAATTGTCGGTTAGCTTCGGCTGCTAAAATATTGCTTAATTCTAGCATCCATGAATCAGTTTCCTGTTCTTCTCCTTGAGTGAAAACAAATAACCAAGTAGCTTGTGCTTCTTCTTCTTTTGCCTGCAAAAGATAGGATAATCCTAAATACCAATAATAACTAATTTCTAGGGGTTCTCTTTCTATCAGTTCTTCGTAAAACTGACTAACAATATCGTATTGATTGTTTTCTAAAGCGGTTTTAACTTCATTTTGCCAAGACATGATTTAATTCTCTCCTTAATTAACTTTCACAATAGATTTGCCACATTTGACGATAGGCGCTTTCCACATCTTTAGTAAACTGACGTGCATTCCAAATCGGTGAAGTTTGTCTAGATTCATCTAATTTAGCGATAACTTTGCGTCTCAATTGTTCATCCTTACCTAACTTAATCCCCCAGTCGATATACTCCTCATCACTCCAAGCAATACCCTCACTAATTCCCGCATTAACCATTAAAGTATAACTATTTCTCGATGACCATTGTTGACCAACTTTTGTAACTAAAGGAATCCCCATCCACAGCACATCTAAAGTCGTCATTCCTCCCGTAAAAGGATAGGTATCTAAAACCACATCAGCTATCCTTAAATTTGCTCGATAAATTCCTGTGGGATAGAGGGGTAAGATTTTTAATCTCTCATAATTAATTCCTTCTTCCTCGGCAACTTTGAAAAATAATTTTTCCACTGATTTAGCATCACTTAACCCTTGAATACTCAAATAACTATGAGGAACTGCCTTTAAAACTTGTAGCTGAAGTCGAATAGTTTCAGGGTTACGTTTAACCCCCGTTTGTACGGTTAAGTAATTAATTGCATCCTCTGGAATCCCTAAATCATCTCTTCGGAGAGAGGGGTAAGCAACCTCGACACCATCCACACAAATATAGGAATTAGGTAAGCGCCAAATTTTTTCTCGGTAATATTCCTGTGCATCTGCTGGTAAAACGTAATTATCAGCAAGATAGTAATCAATTGCGGGAATTCCTGACGCATCAAAACCTAACCAAGTCACTTGTATTGGTGCGGGTTTTAGTGCCATGACTTGACAGGTGGCATCATTAGTTATACTATCTAAATCTACTAAAATATCGATGTTATCTTGATTAATTTTCTCGGCAATAATTTGGTGGTTTGCTGGTAAATTATCATACTTATCCACCTTATTTTTAAACCATTGTTCTGTAATATCATCCTCGACTTGATTGACTAGGTAGAGATGAATATTAAA
>NZ_JASJFE010000980.1:0-1755 GCF_030067735.1 Microcystis sp. M53598_WE2
GTTATCGTTTTCGTTTGATTCTGTTTGGTAGCTAGAAGCATCTGTCTTAAATAATAAATAGCCACTTCCCGCTACATAACTAGGTAAGGTAACGGTACTACTTGCTGTATAGGTTTCATTGGGTTCTAAGGGTAAGCCATCGCTACTGTGGATAAATTTATCGGTAAGATAAATATCATCACTATTAGTGACCGTATAAGTAGTCCACTGATTGGGGGTTGCAGTTGTCGTTTCCGGTACCGACAGAGGATTATTCATATCCTTAGCTCCAAGACAAAGAAGTTTAATACCGAGGCGTTCATCATTGACTATTTCTCTGGGAGTATAGACTAAGCTACCTAGCTATGTCAAGAAGTTTTTAGTAACTTCACAGGAACCTTAAAAAAACTTAACCAATTATTACTTCTATATCCTGGGTTATAAATGTTGGGATTATCTGGGCTGCTACAGGTAATGCGATGTTTATATTCTTAGGTTGTGTTAATAGCTTAATTTCTAGGGTTTTCATAGTCTAAAAACAATGGTTATCCTCTTGTGTGAATAGGAGGAAAATCTAAGCTGGTATCTCCAATTCAGTCGCTGGTAACTAGATGAGAGAAACTGTGGCGATTAATAAGTGCCTAAGCAAAATTAATTACACATTATAAGCCGCTACTCCGTCACTAAACACAGAAAACGGGTTTCTTGAAGAAACCCGTTTTCTTGGGCGACAAACCAGAATTATTCAGGTTTGATTAACTGATTTAAATAGTCCTGAAAATCTGAGATTGAGTCAAGAGTAATCGCTTGTCTGTGGAGATTTTTTAGAAGAGAAGTGTCTTTAACTTGGCTAATCTCATCAACCAGTTCCGAAGGCACATTCTCAAAGCGAATCTCAAGGGCATCAATGACAGATTCTCGAGCTTTTTGAATCATCCCCTTTTCCATTCCCATTCTTTCAACACTGGTAATATAAGGCATTCTTTTTTCCTCCTCGTACTGATTTAATTCCTGTTGAAACTCCTGTTCTAATTCAGTGGGTAAGCTCATCAGCCAATCGATAAACTTAAAGAGGTTGATAATATCCTCTCGTTGATAACCCTGTTCGTACAACCGTTTAGTTAATGCTAATTTCGCTTCTTTGCGCTTTTTTCGGTTTTGCCGAGTTTCTAAAGCTTGGAGATGCGCCATCACGACTGTAGCAAAAGGATTGCGGCTGGCTGCTAAAGCTGACCACTGCTGCTTAAATTCTAGCAACTTGACGACCGGAAAGCGAAAACTCACTTGACAATCAAATAACTCACGTTCAAATTGATTGGGTCGCCAAGAAGCATTATCATCACCTAAAACTGCCAAACTCGCTACTGAACGCCTGTAACGATCATAAATGCGATAGTAATAGACAAACATCCGTTCAGCAAAGTCAATTTCTCGCTGACCCTGGATTTCTATGTGGATTAAAACCCAGGTCTCTTCTCCCGCAAGACGATAAATTTTCACCAACTTATCGACGAGACGTTTGCCTAACTCAGCATCCCGCACCACTTGTTGAAGTTCTTTGTCGAGAAATTCAAAGCCTTGATTCCAATCAATACCCGCGTGAGCTTGAGGAAAAAAGAAGGAAACAAAGTCTTCAAAGTAGATTTCTAAGACATCTTTCCAAGGAGTATCAAAATCAGTATTTGGGTTATTCATTTCAGTTATCAGTTATCAGTTATCAGTTATCAGTTATCAGTTATCAGTTATCAGTTATCAGTTATCAGTTATCAGTTATCA
>NZ_JASJFE010000046.1:0-3907 GCF_030067735.1 Microcystis sp. M53598_WE2
CGCGAACTGACAGGTCAAATTTTTCTCGAACGGTTGGATTTAGCGCACGCCGTTAAACAGGGGAGCGAAGCTTGCACTCAAAAAGGAGGATAGGAAAGTCACTGTTTTAAGTTTAATCCGTAACCAAATTATTACTTAAATTTCTCAATTATCGGCAAAGTCCTTAATTACTAAACTTGAGATAATGTCTAGAAAAGTTACCTATGGGGATATTCCCAGGCAAAGAACCAAATATCTGCTTAATGCTCTGTTAAAGTTTGCTAACTACGAGGTAGATAATTGTGAAAATCTGGCTATTAAATTTAGCTGGATTAATGAGAAAAAATTGAAAATTCAAGCCGAACTTAATGCTTTAAAAATGCTGACTGAAAAATGTGGTCAAAGGCTGGAGTTATGGCAAATTCGGGATGCTTTGACGGAATATCTTAACGAAAAATTTTTAGGTATTTTGGAAGATCATCGTCTCAATAATCAAGGAAAAATTCGTACTTTTCAAATTACTTTTTGGCAACGGGGTCATGATATTTTAACTAACCTAAGGAGCTTTGATCAAGAGTGGGCAAACAAAAGTAAACATCAATCTCCCGCAATTGCTGCTATTTTCTCCTCTTTAGATGAGGAAAAACAACAGGATTATCAGACCTATATTAAGGATTATGTAAAACGTCCACCTCTGGAGGAAAATTGTCTCAAAGTTCTTCAGCAAGAACAATCGTTGCTAAGAATTCGCGCACCTCATAATAGTGGCAAAACCCGTTTAGTTAATTGGTTAGTCCATCATCTCAAACAAGATAATTATCAACCAGTTATCATTGATTGTGAGGAGGAAAAAGCCACTATTGCCCTTAGTTGTGAAGACTTGCTGCTGTCGATTTGTCGTACCATTACCCAAGAATTAAAGATTAACGAATCTCTTCTCGATAAATTTTGGTCTCGTCCCGGAACTCCTGCCCACAAAACTCGACGATATTTAGAGGAATATGTTCTCCAACCCAGTGCTAATCCTCTGGTTTTTGTCTTTGAAAAATTTGATACAATTTTGGAAACTGAAACAATCGGTAATGAAATTTGTGGTATTCTCAGAAGTTGGCATGAAAGACGTTCCCAACCTTGGCGGAAACTGCGCTTAATTATTATTCATTCAACGGAATTTTATAGCAACTACGATTTTTATGCCTCTCCCTTAATTGGTGTAGGTTATGTGGCTAGTTTATCGGATTTTAATGCGGAACAAGTTCTCACTTTCGCTCAAGTTAATGGCATTAATTGGACGTTATCAGATGTTAACAAGGTCATGAACTTAGTGGGAGGTAATCCTTATTTAATTAAGTTAATCTTGGTAAAATTGCAAGAAGGGAATTCTCTAGAAAAGGTTCTAGATGATGCCTTGCAGGGACGAGAGCCATTTCAAAGTCATTTTTTCCTACTGATGAGATATCTGAAAAGTAATGCTAACCTCCAGAATATTTTTAGGCAAATTCTTCAGAAAAAAGCTCTGACTCCGGCTCAAATGAAAGGAGAATCTGTCCAATTTTTGGAACGATTGGGACTGATCCACAAAAGTTATGATAACCTAGAGGTTCGTTGCAATTTGTATCAAGTATATTTTGACGACTTGCTTGATTAGTCTCGTTGAGATTCCAATTGATACTGAATTGAGTTTTCAAGTTTTGCTTCTAACTTACTCTTAACCCTGACAGTAATTGGTTCTCGATTAGATTCGGATTCATTATCTACAAACCTGAGAGAATTGCCTGAGGTCAAACTGGCCGAAAGATTGAGGTTTTCTAAATATTCTTGTATCAACTCTGAAGAAATTTTATTCTGGGATTGCAAGGCTCTAATAGCAGCTATAAATGATTGGGCCGCATCATAACTGGTAGCGGTTCGCCAACTAATATCTTCTTTCCATAAAGCTTGAGCATCTCTGACAAAATTTTGGGACTTAATTAGATGGGAAAACCAAGGCACAGCCAAAACTAAATTATCAATAAATTTACCGCTATCAACCAACATTTCATGTTCATACATGGAATGGCTCCCTAAAAGAACTAGCTTATTTTTCAGTTCTGGAGTGGTGCTGGTATTTAACTGTTCAAGAGTATGAGATAATTCTACTACCACAGAAGCTGATTCCAAACTGGGAAATAAGACAATTCCTCTAACTTGATCTTGGGAAAATGCTTTTAAAACTTCTGCGTCAATATCTAGGGAAGATGATAAATCAATTACTTTAGTGATTTTACCGCCTTTTTTTTGGAAAGCTTGATGAAACTCTTGAGTAAGTTCTTGGCTATCAATCTGGTTAGAATTATTAAAAATAATTACCTTATCTAGATCATGTTGGCTGGCATAATTAGCTAAAGTTTCACCAATTTTTTCATTGGTGATAACGGTTCTAAAAAAGTATTCACTCTCAATTACATCCGAGGAACTTGTAGAAGAAATTAAAGTAATTTTGGCTCTTTCATAGATAGGTAAAGCTGCTAAGGTTGCTTCACTAGAATAATGTCCAATTACTCCAATAACTTTGGGGTCTTTAACGATTTCCTTGGCGACTATCTTAGCAACTTTTTCATCATTATTATCATTGACAATAACGATATTTAAAAATAAATTATTCGCACTTGTCGGTAATTGGCTATTAAATAAATATTGTGCTTGAGCAATCCCTTTCAGGATTTCTTGGGAAATTTCATTTTTTTTGCCACTGGGAATAACCACCGCCAAAGTCACATAATTATTACTTAAATAAGCGATAGCATTATTATAATAAATCAATGTTTCTGCATCTTCAGAATGAGCAAGATAGGCTTTTTTGAATAACTGTTTAGCTTCCAAATAATTAGCATTTTTAAAAGCCAAAATACCCCGATCTTTATAAAAATTTTCCTGTTTAATAAGTAGCTTTTTTTCGCCTTGGCTAAATAGTTCAGGCTCCTTAGTATAGGGAATTTTATAAAAGTAAGGTAACAGCCATGACTGGTAGAATCCCAACCCAAGTAACCCTGTAACAATGCTAGTAAATATTCCCGCTGCTAACATAAATAAACGAGATTGTTTTTGACGAGTAATGCTTTCAGAGGCTGCTAAAAAACGATAATCGATACTATCTAATTCTTTATCTTCTTGCCATTTTTTAGATTCCTCTAACTTTTTACCTGTCAGTAAACAATTTGTATCGGTAAAATTTGAGTCTTCCCACTTAGCAATTTCCGATTGATAAGGACGACTAGCTGCTAATACATTATATAACCATTTTTGATTAAAAATTGCCTGATAAATAGCATTAGCCACTCTAAGATAGCCCTGATTATCGACGATAACTAATCCAGATAGTAATAATTCATCATGTTCTGGTGTGTTACTCGCTTTCACCAATTTACCTTTTAAAACATTAGCATAAACCCTTAGTAAATACCCTTGGTCAGGATGATAAATAAGTCGCTCTCTTATACTTGATAAAAAAGCAGGCTCATCTTTTTTTTCCCAGTTATCAATAATGTGTTTATAAACAAAATCTCGCATCCAAGCTGATAAGAGAGACTGAGGTATTGTAACTTTAAACTTGGCCATTAAATAGCACAATTTTTGAGTTAGAAAAGGTTGACCATTAGTCCAGCTAAAAATTTCTTGTAGAATTTCTTGAGGGGAAACACCCAACCCTTCTAGTCCTTGCATCAAGGGTTGACAGTTATCTTCTAACGACAGTCCATTTAATTCAATTGCTTTACCAATATTGAAAGGAGTTCTTTGACTATCCTGAATTAATTGATTGGGGGTAGCCGTGCCAATTAAAACAAATGAAATACGATTAAAATCTGCATTAATAACTCGCTTTTCATGACAAGACCTAATGTAAGCAAAAAAGTCATCAGTAGCAAAGGGTAGTTTTCTAACCACATCA
>NZ_JASJFE010000746.1:0-17675 GCF_030067735.1 Microcystis sp. M53598_WE2
ATTACAGTACCAATTGAGGAGCGTTTTGCGGCTTTGACTGCTCATGTTCAAGGGATTGTAGCGGAAATTCTCGGTATTCCGGCTAGAGAATTTACCAAAGTTGACCAAGGTTTTTTTGAGTTGGGAATGGATTCTTTAATGACGGTGGAATTACGCAATCGTTTAGCCAAGGATTTAGGTAAATCTCTGGCGGCAACTATCACTTTTAAATACCCAACAGTGACCAGTTTGGTCGATTATCTGGTAACTGAAGTTATTGACCTTGACTTTAGTTTAAAACCCTTAGCAATAGGAGCAAATCAAGATAGCAATATTGATCCCCTCAACGAAGAAGACTTATCCCTAGAAGAATTGTCCGATTTACTGCTACAGGAATTAAATTCCTTAGGTTAGAAAAGCAGACCTCAAACCCTATCTAAATAACCTGTTTACCATGACACAAATACCTGCCAAAACTGATCAAATGAGCTTAATAAAAGATGCCTTAAATCAAATTAAGGTCTTAAAAACTAAGCTACATACCCTAGAAAAAGCTAAGAATGAACCAATTGCAATTATTGGTATGTCCTGTCGCTTTCCCCAGGGAGCTAATTCACCGGAAACTTTTTGGGAATTATTGCAATCAGGAACCGATGCCATCAGCGAAATTCCGCCGCAGCGCTGGAATATTGACAATTATTACGATCCTAAGCCCGATGCAAGGGGAAAAGTCTATACCCGTCACGGTGGCTTCTTAAATCAACCGATAGATCAATTTGACGCTGATTTTTTTGGTCTTTCTCCCCGGGAGGTGGCACAAATGGATCCGCAACAGCGATTACTGCTGGAACTAGCCTGGGAAGCTCTGGAAAATGCGGGAATATCACCCTTAAATCGGCGAGGAAGTCAAACGGGGGTATTTATCGGCATGATGACTCAAGATTACTCCCATTTTAGCCATCATCCCGATCTGATTGATGCCTATACGGGAACGGGAAATGCTAAAAGTGTAGCTTCGGGACGTTTATCCTATCTTTTTGGATTTCATGGCCCAACTTTAACGGTTGATACTGCTTGTGCCTCCTCTTTAGTCGCTGTTCATTTAGCTTGCCAAAGTTTACGCAATAACGAGTGTGAAGTTGCCCTAGCTGGGGGGGTCAACCTCATGTTAACCCCCTTCGTTACTATCATGGAATCCCGCGCCCAGATGTTGTCTCCTGACGGTCGTTGTAAAACCTTTGATAGAACAGCGAATGGCTATGTGCGGGGAGAAGGCGGCGGTATTATAGTTTTAAAGTCTTTATCTGCGGCTATTCGGGATAATAACTTGATTTTAGGACTAATTAAAGGTTCGGCCGTTAACCATGGTGGTACGAGTAGCGGTTTAACAGTTCCCAATCAACTTAGTCAAGAACAATTGATTCGTCAAGCTTTAAAAAATGCTCAGGTAAAGCCAGAGGACATTAGCTATATTGAAGCCCATGGAACTGGCACTTCTTTAGGCGATCCCATTGAATTAGGTGCATTATCGACAGTTTTTGCTAAAAATCCCCAACCGGTTTGGGTTGGTTCCGTCAAAACCAATATCGGCCATCTAGAAGCGGCCGCTGGTATTGCCGGACTGATGAAAGTGATTTTATGCTTGCAACATCGACAAATTGCCCCCCATCTCCACTTCCAGCAACCGACACCCCATCTAGACTGGGAAAATCAGCCGCTGAAAGTTCCGACTAAAAACCGTGAATGGGTTAGTGAAAATTCTTCTCGTTTAGCTGGAGTTAGTTCTTTTGGCTTAAATGGCACTAATGCCCATATTATTCTCGAAGAATACCCTTACGAACCTCAAACGACTGCGGCACCTGATTCATCGCCCTATCTGTTCACCCTCTCAGCCAAGACCGAATCGGCTTTAATCAAACTAGCCCAAAAATACGCAAATTACCTAGAAAATGCGAAAAATATTGCTTTAAGCTCCATTTGTGCCACTAGCAATCGCAGTCGCTCCCAATTACCCCATCGTTTCACCTGTATTGTCTCTAGTCACTGCCAACTTCAAGAAAAATTAACCGCTTTCGTTCAAGGTGAACCGAGTTCTTTTCGCCAAAAAAGTGAATTTAATGGCAAAAATCGGGCAAAAATTGCCTTTCTCTTTCCAGGACAGGGTTCTCAATACCCCGGTATGGGAAGGGAACTATACCAATGTTATCCTCTATTTCGTCAAACACTCGATCGCTGTGCTGAGATTCTCCGTCAATATGGGGACTATTGCCTAACGGAGATTATTGACCAAGAAAATCATCTCAATCAAACTTTTTACAGCCAACCTGCCCTATTTGCTCTCGAATACGCCCTTTTTAAACTCTGGGAATCCTGGGGAATTACCCCCCATGGGGTTATGGGTCATAGTTTAGGGGAATATGTGGCCGCCTGTGTTGCTGGAGTCTTTAGTTTAGAAGATGCCTTAAAATTAGTCTTCTATCGGGCTAAATTGATGGATTCTGTGGGAAAAAGTGGTTCAATGGTCGTTATCTCGGCTAGTGAAGCTGAAATTAGTCCCTTAATTGCCCCTTATCAATCTCAGGTCGCTATTGCCGCTATTAATGGTCAGGATAATATTGTCCTGTCTGGTGCTGCAGAGACCATAGAAACCCTGGTAAAACAGCTTCAGGTCAAAAATCTGAAAATTACCCGGTTAAATGTCTCTCAAGCCTTTCATTCCCCTCTGATGGAGGAGATTTTAGACGAGTTCCGACAAATTGCTGAAACTATCACCTATCATCCCCCTCAACGAGCCTTAATTTCTAACCTTAATGGCAAGTTAGTCAATTTTGAGGTCACTACTCCCGATTATTGGTGTCGTCATCTCCGGTGTTCTGTTCGCTTTGCCGATGGGATAAAAACCTTACTGGACAACGGTTATGAGCTATTTGTCGAATGCGGCTCCCATCCCGTTTTATCGGGCATGGGCAGCCTACTGGATAAAAATTATTCTTGTCTTTGGTTGCCCAGTTTGCGTCGTCAAACCTCTGACCGACAACAGATCCTCGAGAGTGTCAGTCAGCTTTATCTGCGGGGATTCGCCCTGAATTGGCAAGAGATAACGGCCAATCAAGACAGTAAACCCTGTATCTTACCGACCTACACCTTTGAAAGAAGTAGTTATTGGCTAAAAACAGGCGACTTGACCCCAGAAGAAGCGCAATTATTGCCTAAATTGTCGAAATATCTCCTAGAAACACCGCCGCAACCGCCAGAAGTTGTCAAAACCACCACCGCATCATCTTCTGGTCATCTAATTACCCTTGACTCTCTTTTGGCCACACCCGCAGAGAAACAGCTTAAACAACTAGAAACCTACATTATCGGTGTTTTAGAACAGATTACTGGTTTATCCGTGGTCAAGCTACATAGCAAGCAACCGCTCTCTAGTTTAGGCTTAGATTCTCTCATGTCCAGTCAATTACGACGTCAACTAGAGGAGGATTTAAAAATTATTGTTCCCGTGGAATACCTAGCGGGATTGAGTATTGAGCAGTTTTTACCGCAAATATTCAACTTAATCACCCAAAACTCCCAACCTGCAACTAGCCACAAAACTCCTCTCCCCTCAAAACAGAAAAAACCAATCAAGACGACTAAAGCCGAAAATATCTCTAATGATCCGAAACTTTGGCTAATTCGCAAACAAGCTAATCCTAACGCCAGCATTCGTCTATTTTGTTTTCCCTACGCCGGTGGGGGTGCCTCCCTATTCCAAAATTGGCTGAATTACTGCCCCAAGCAAGTGGAATTGTGGGCGATTCAACTACCCGGACGCGAAACGCGTCTTCAGGAAACTGCGATTACATCGCTAAAATCCCTGATTAATCGTCTCATTCCGATTCTGACTCCCTATTTAGACCAACCTTATGCTTTTTTTGGTCATAGCATGGGTTCTTTAATCAGTTTTGAATTAACCAGAGAATTGGCTAAAACTCGGCAAAATCTACCCCAACATTTATTTATGTCTGGATTTCGAGCGCCTCAAATTGTCAATCCTGATTTACCCATTCATCGTCTGGGAGATGAGCAATTTTTAACAGCTTTAGGTCATTTTCAAGGAACCCCAGAAACTCTCCTCAAAAATCCCGATTTAATGGCGGCTTTTTTGCCAATTTTACGAGCAGATTTCAAACTCCTAGAGACTTATTCTTATCAACAAGGTCAACCCTTAAATTGTCCTATTACCGTTTTTGGAGGCCACAACGATGCCAAGGTTTCTGCCGATCAATTACAACAATGGCAACTGCAAACCAATCAAGATTTTGTCCTGCATACCTTACCGGGAGGACATTTCTTTATCAATCAACATACGGAGAAAATTATGAAAATAATTTGCCAAAGTTTACGAGAGTTTCCTGAACAAATGACTGCCTAATCAACCAATTATTCAAGGGAGAAAAATCATGACTTTAGATTACAAAGAGCAATACTGTATTATTGGGGCTGGTGCCGCAGGATTAGCGGCGGCTAGAGCCTTAAGCAAAGCCAAAATTCCCTTTAATGTTATCGAATCTGCTCAGGATGTTGGGGGTATTTGGATTTATGACCGTCCCGATAGTCCAATGTATAAAAATACGCATCTAATTGGCCATAAAACCACACAACCTTTTTCCGATTTTCCCATGCCAAAAGATTACCCAGATTATCCCAATCATCGGTTAGTCTATGAATATCTTCGCAATTATGCCGCTCATTTCAATCTCTATGATTTCATGGAATTTAATCTCAGCGTGGAGAAAGTAAAAAAAGCGGGTAACTTTTGGGATGTCACCCTTAGCAACCAAGAAACCAGACGATACCGAGGGGTTTTAATCGCTAGTGGTTATCATAGTAAACCGAATATTCCTCAATTTTCTGGGCATTTTGACGGGGAAATTATCCATTCAAAAGATTATGATAATCCCGCTCAACTAAATGCTAAAAAAGTCCTGGTAGTTGGAGCGGGACAATCAGCCATGGATTTAGTCGTCGAAGCGGCTATTAATGGTAGTAAAACTTTCCATAGTACCCGCCGTGGCTTTCTCTGTATGCCGAAATTTTTGTTCGGTTTGCCCCCAGAATGGGTGATGATTAACACGCCAATCATGAATCTAATTCCAGCCCAAGAACACATGAAAATGATGGCTTTATTATCACCAATAGCTCTATTCTTACAAGGAGTTAATCTCAAAAAACTCAATATTCCTACAGATTGTAAAAGTAACGGTCTAATTATTCCCAACAGTGACCAACAAATCTATCGTTATTATGTGCATGGAGATGTCACCCATAAGCCTAATATCCAAGAATTAGACGGAAAGAATGTTATTTTTGCCGATGGCAGTACAGAAGAAATTGATCTGATTATCTACGCCACTGGTTACAAAATTGAATTTTCTTTTATTGACAAATCAGATTTAAATTGGCAAGAAGGAACCACCCAGCCCAACCTCTATATGAATGTTTTTCACCCAGAGGAAAATAACCTGTTTGTCATCGGAATGGTTCATCCCACTGGCACCCACTGGCGAGTATTTGAAGAACAAAGTAATTTAGTGGCCGCTTATCTACAAGCTCAGGATAAAAAATCCCGGTTTGTCTATAAATTTGAAAAGCTAAAACGTCAAATTAGTGCCAATTTAAGCGCCGACAATAAACACCATAGCGGTACTCACTCCTTAGTGATTGACAAATTGGGTTATATACGCCAAGCCCAAGGATTAGCTCGCCGATTACTGGCTTAAATCTCCCACCATAATTCTCCCCCCCTGAAATCCCTCTCTCTTAACTCCAATGCCCTACATTATTGAGACAGCTACTGGTTTTCCAGAACATTACTATCCCCAAGAAGTTCTAGAAGTCAATATCAGAAATCATTGTGCTAATCTTCTTCAAGATTATTGCCGAGAAAATCAACTCGACTTCCAGGAACAAACCTTTTTTGATTTAGAACAAATTCATCGTTTTTTCAGTAATGTCAAAATTCAAGGGCGATACTTCACTATTCCCCTAGATGAATTCGATGCCGATAATCCTCCTGGAATCGCCCAACCCTTTCGTCAAATGGTCGATCTAACTATGGATTTAGTAACATCGACAGTAACTAATTTGCTCAAAAAAGCCGCTCTTTCTCCCAAAGAAATCTCCCTAGTTACTTCCGTTACTGTTCTTCCTTCCGTTCCTTCCCTAGAAAGTTTACTCCTCAATCGTCTAGATTTTTCCCTCGATATCAAGCGGCAAGCGTTATCCGGTGTCGGCTGTTTGGGAGGCGCCCAAGGATTAGCCAGAGTAAACGATTATCTGCAAGGACATCCCACCGAAGCAGCGATTTTGTTTACCACCGATCCCTCCTCTGGCCTTTGGCAAGGGTCAATTCATAGCGATTTAACGGAATTATTGGGACAATTACCCGAAGATCCGTCTCAATATAGCAATATCATTATGACCCTTGTGGTAGCGGCTTTATTTGGCGATGGAGTCGGCACGGTTCTCTTAGCGGGAGATGAACATCCCTTAGTCAAGCAAGGTAAAGCAAAACTGAAGATTATCGGCACTCAATCGCTGTTAATGCCCCACACAGAGCATTTAATGGCATTACCTTTAACAGACTACGGTTTTCGCCAAATTCTTCGCCCAGAAGTCTCTGATTACGTCAAGGGTGGGGTGAGAAAAGCGGTGACATCTTTACTGGAAAAAACAGGAGTTTCCCTCGAGGAAATTGTCTGTTGGATGGTGCATCCGGGGGGTCCAAAGATTCTCGATGCAATAGTTGAAGAATTTCAGTTAGAACCAGATGTTTTACAGGTTAGTTGGGATATTTTGGCAGAAATTGGCAATATTGCCTCTGCTACTATCCTCTGCATTCTCGATGAAACCCTTTCCCGTCCCCATCCTCCCACGGGTTCCTACGGATTAATAATTTCCATGGGGCCTGGATTTGCTCAAGAAGCCATTTTAGTTCAATTCTAAGGATATTTAAGGATGTTAAGCCAAATAGTTTTCATTGCCCTGATTAGTTACATTATTGTCCAACGAGTGCGCGTTACTCGTCTGAGTAAACAGAATATGGCCAAAGTCTTAGCGGAAGGTGGCAAACTGCATAGTTCTAATTATGTGGGATTCGTCAAGATTTTCCAATCTAGCTGGATGCTTTGCATGATCGGGGAAGTTTATCTGCTCGATCGACCTTTTATTCCAGCATTGGCTTTATTTTCCCTAATTACTACTTTTTTAGCTCAAAAGCTCCGCTATGCCTCCATTGAAGCCTTGGGCGATCGCTGGATTCATCAGGTGGTCACGGTTCCTCAGACACCCGTGATCGACAATGGCATTTATCAATATATCCGTCATCCTAACTGGTGGGCCATGATCACGGAATTAGCGGTGGTTCCCCTGTTTCATACCGCTTATCTGACATCTATAGTCTTTAGTCTCCTGAATGCTTGGTTATTAATCCAACGCATTCCGGCTGAAGAAGAAGCTTTGAGTCAAGACACCAATTATCAAGCAGTTTTCGCCAATACTCCCCGTTTTATTCCTAGTTTTAGCGCAATTTTCTCTCGCAAACAGCAACCGCTTAAAAGTTAATTGCCACGGATAGCAGGGCCGGTTCCCTACGGCCCTTTAATTACCCTTCATACCTGAATTTCAAGGAGAAAAAAAATACTATGGACTCTCTAATTGTTTCCGAAAATATTATTAGCGACAATTTAACTAACGCTCTACAGGAATGGGAAAATTTATTAGGCTCCGAATATGTCAGCACCGATAACAAAAAACGCCTAGAAGCCGAGACCGCTACCTACGAAACCCATGCTAAAATCCCGGCAATTATTCGCCCAGGTAATCGTCAAGAAGTCCAAGAATCTCTAAAAATTGCTAATCGCTATCAAACCCCTGTCTATCCTATTAGTACGGGTAAAAATTGGGGTTATGGTTCGCGAGTTCCTAGCCGCACCGGTTCGGTTTTAATGGATTTGAGTCGATTAAATCAGATTTTGGATTATAATGAAACCCTAGCTTATGTAACTATTGAAGCGGGTGTTACTCAGCGACAACTCTACGATTTTTTGCAGAAAAATGGCAATAAATTATTAATGAGTGTCACCGGTTCGACTCCTGATTCTAGTATTATTGGCAATATTCTCGAACGAGGTGAAGCCAAAGGACCTTTGGGAGATCGCTTTAATCATGTCTGTGGAATGGAAGTAGTTTTGCCCACAGGTGAATGTGTTCATACGGGATTTAATCGCTTTGAAAACTCCCAAATAGGGGCGGTCAATCGTTGGGGAGTCGGTCCTTATTTTGATGGAATTTTTACCCAATCTAACCTAGGAATCGTCACCAAAATGACTTTTTGGTTAACCCCCTATCCTGAATATTTTCAGGCTTTTTTCTATAGCATCGATCAAGAAAATAAATTAGAGTTATTGATCGATAAACTACGTCAACTGAAAATGGCAGGGGTAATTAAAACGACCTTCCACATTAATAATAACTACCGAATGTTGTCCATTCAACAACAATATCCCTGGCAGGAATGCCAAGAAAAAACTCCTTTACCCCCCGATTTGTTAGAACAATTAAGTCATCAATGGGGCGGCGGTGTTTGGATAGGAGAAGGCGCTTTATATTCGGCTTCACCAGAACAGGGAAAAGTCGAAAGAAACCTAATTGAAAAAGCCTTGAAAGGAATTGTCAATAAACTTATGTTTTTTGATGAAAATAAGTTCAAAATGGCCAGCAAAATGAGTCCCATTTTTAAAGTATTTACTGGTGTGGAAATTAAGGACAAGGTGGATTTAATTTATCACAAAAATCCCCAACGAGGAATGATTACCGAAAAAGTGCTGAAGATGGCCTATTGGCGCAAAAAAACGCCCCCCACCGATAGGTTGAATTTAGACCTGGATGCCTGTGGCATGATTTGGTGTGTTCCCGCTGTTCCTTTTCTGGGAAATCATCTCAGAAATGCTCTCAATATTATCAGCAGCATCGCTCAAAAATATGGTTATGAACCTAATATCGGCATTAACTGTGTTACCGAGCGCAATATCAACATCAATGCTGCCATTTTTTATGATCGATTGCTAGAAGGAGAAGACCAAAAAGCCTTAAATTGTCACGATGAAATGTT
Organism: Microcystis sp. M53598_WE2; assembly: GCF_030067735.1. NCBI lineage: Bacteria > Bacillati > Cyanobacteriota > Cyanophyceae > Chroococcales > Microcystaceae > Microcystis > Microcystis sp. M53598_WE2. Next base: position 9,137 of record NZ_JASJFE010000746.1, read on the forward strand.
GGCAGAATTGATCAATCAAGGCTATTATCCCTACCGTCTTAGTACCCACTCTATGAATAGTTTACCCGTAGCCCAAGACGATTATAGTTGCTTAATCCAGAAAATTAAAGACAGCTTGGATCCCAATCACATTCTCTCACCCGGTCGCTACGAATTTCTTTAAATAAGCCTAACAATCTACTGCTAACTACCCATCTCTCCCCCAATTCTAATGACTTCTAGCACTTCTAGCAAATGGCAACATCTCCGAATAGATTATCTTCCTTATATCACCGGTTGGTTTGGTAACTTTATCGTTAACAATGCCCTTCTAACCATGCTAATTTATCGCTACGACCCGGGCATTCCCAATGACTATAACTTGTCCATTTTATTGCCCTCTGCTTTAGTGGGGATAGCGATAATGATTAGCCGTATTGCTGGGGCTTTTGTGCAGCCAGTAGTCGGTTATTTTTCCGATCGCTTTTGGAGTCCTTGGGGCAAAAGAAGACCATTTATACTGGCCAGTTTAGTCCCTTTAATTGGTGGTTTTATCCTGTTGTTTAATCCCCCTAATAACTTAAATCAAACCACTTACTTCATTTATTTAGTCACCATGCTTTGGGTGTTTTATGTGGGTATGGCATCCTATCATGTTCCCTATTTAGCCTGGTTGCCCACTCTCGCTAAAAGCCCAGAAGGAAGGGTTAAATTATCAACTCAAATCGGAATTTTTGGTTTAGTTGGTGCCACCATTGGTGGGATTATTGCCCCTTGGTTAACTGATAGCTATGGCTTTCAGGGAATGGGTATTGCTATTAGTCTTATTGGGCTAATTACTCTAGCTATGCCCTTGCTAGAAAAAGAAGAATATAGTCCTTCTAAGGGGAAATATCCTAACTTTAAAACCACCTTAACGGCGGCTTTTACCAATCGGACTTTTTGTATCTATATGATCACCATGATTTTGGCGTGGATGGTGATTAGTATTATCTCGGTGATTCCGACTTTTTTAGTAATTGCTCTCCTCAAACGAGAGGTAAGTTTTGCCGCCGTGATTAATACTATTATCGTCGGTAGTGCCTTGGCTGGATTTACCCTAGTTCTACCCTTAGCGCGAAAATATGGCAAAAAACTGGTTTTTCAAGGTTCTTTAATCTGGGTTGGTCTGGGTATGATTGCCATGGCCTGTGGTCGTTTTTGGTGGCAAGATTCTTTGATTCCCTGGTTAATCCTTTCGATCATCGCTAATTTAGCCCTAGCCAGCTTTTTTAGTCTGCCGAATGCCATGTTATCGGACATTATCGATCAAGATGCGGAGCAACAGGGAATGGGACGAGAAGCAATATTTTTTGGAACTAGGGGGCTACTAATTCAATTTAGCCAAGGTGCGGGGTCTTTTCTAACAGGATTAATCCTTTCTTTCGGGAAAACTCCTGATAACCCCTGGGGGGTACAAATTGCCTTTTTGTCCGCCGGTATATTATCCCTAGCAGCGGCTTTTGTCCTACGGCCTTATGCCATCAAAAAATAGTTCTTTCCTCGCTAATCTGTTATTACTCTTGACTAAACCCTACTCATTTGGAACTAGATTATGACTTCCCCCAATCCCGTCACTAAGCAGCAAGAAACTGCTATCAAAAAACTGCGATTGCCCTGGCGATTAATTATTACTGGTATCCTAGCGGCTACCTCGGTTTTTGCCTATCCTACCCTGCGTAATGTCCTCTTAGAAGACACCTCTGAATCCACCACCTCAAAAGAAACCGCTTCGTTAGCAATCGATAAGAGCAAGACGGCAGCCTTACCGGTGCGAACCTTAACTTTAAGTCCTGTCACCCATCACCAAGAACCGCGCCGTTATACCGGTAATATTGTGGCTAAACGGACAAGTGAACTAGGATTTGAGCGTTCGGGACAATTAATTAGTTTATTGGTTCAAGAGGGTCAAGAGGTACGCAGAGGTACTTTAATTGCTACTCTAGATACACGCAATTTAGAAGCACAAAAACAAGAACTCATCGCCCAGCGATCGCAAGCTACGGCTAAACTGCAAGAATTACAAGCTGGTTCCAGGAAAGAAAGTATCGCCGCAGCCCAAGCAAAAGTCCGCGATCTCAGGGAACAATTAGCTTTAGCCCAATCTAAATACCAAAGACGGCTAGGATTGTATCAAGAAGGGGCAATTACTAGAGAACAACTCGAAGAAGTGCAAACAGATGTTAATGCACAACAAGCGAGAATTGATGAAGCCCAAAGTCAATTAGATGAACTCAAAGCTGGTACTCGTCCCGAATTGATTTCTCTGCAAAAAGCCGTTATTGACCAATTTGATGCCCAACTGAAGAATATTAAATTAGAGATTGAGAAAAGCCAACTTCAAGCCCCCTACGATGGCACTATTGCCCTCCTTCACGTCAATATTGGCACTGTTGTTTCTGCAAGTAATCCGATCGTTCGTTTAGTGGAAAGTAATAAACTGGAAGCGCGTATAGGGGTTCCCATTGACCAGTCCGAAAACTTACCAATTGGCAGTAAACATCGTTTAAAAATTGGTAACAAAATATTAACAGGACAAGTCACTTCAACCTTGCCCCAAATCGATCCGACTACCCGTACCGCCACGGTTATTTTAAGTTTAAATCAGACTCAGGGCCTGATTCCGGGGCAAGTGGTCAGCCTAGAATTATCTCAATCGGTTCCACAATCGGGCTATTGGTTGCCCACAGAAGCTTTAGTACAAGGCACGAGAGGATTATGGTCTTCCTATGTTCTAGGAGAAGCTAATCCCGATAATCCTCGACAATTTACCGTCAAACGCCAAGATTTAGAAGTTCTAGCGATTCAAGGCGATCGCTTGTTGGTGCGCGGGACTCTCACCTCCGGTGATCGAGTGATCGTCGAAGGGGTTCACCGCATCGTACCCGGGCAAATGGTGGAAATTTGGTAGTCAGTGGTCATTAATCAGCTTTATTATCCCTAATAATCTCCAATGAATAACTTATTTGAACGTAAACCTAGATTACTAATTCTGACCTTAATTCTGATTATTGTCTGGGGATTGTCTTCCTTTCAAATTTTGCCGCGCATGGAAGATCCCGAAACAATTAATCGAGGTGCCACCATTACCACCAATTTACCCGGTGCCAGTCCTTATCGGGTCGAATCCCTAGTGACCGAAAAAATTGAACAATCTCTCTCTAGCATCAAAGAAATTAGCCTGATTGAGTCCTCCTCAGAATTAGGGCGTTCCACGGTCAATATTGAACTTAAAGATGAAGTGACTGATGTGGATCCCGTCTGGTCACGCATTCGCGATCGGATTACCGATGTCATCCCGGAACTACCCCCAGAAGCCCAAAGACCCTTATACGAAGAAGGATATAGTAAAGCCTTTAGTTTATTGACTGCCATCCTTTGGGATCTAGATACCGCTCCTAATTACGCTATTTTACGCCGACTTGGCCAAGAACTGTTCGATGAATTAGAAGCCCTTTGGGGAACCGAAAGGGTCGAGTTAGTCGGGGTTCCGGCCGAGGAAATTTTAGTCGAAATCGATCCGGTGAAATTATCCTCCCTGGGCCTAACCGCCGTCGAAGTTGCCCAACAAATTCAAACCAGTGATGCCAAGGTCGCCGCCGGACAACTTCGCAGTAATCGCAATAATTTATTATTGGAAGTCGATACCAGTTTAGAATCACTCTCTCGGATTCGAGCAATTCCGATTCGTTACAGTAATGAGGGACAATTTACCCGTTTAGGAGATATCGCTCTAGTTACCAAGGGAATTCAAGAACCACCACCAGAACTAACCATTATTAACGGTAAACCCGCTATTGTGGTGGCCGCTATGATGGAATCGGGGCAACGCATAGACGAATGGACAACGGCAGCCCAGGCCAAGTTAGACCTGTTTCGCCCTTCTCTCCCCCAAGGTGTGAGCCTCAAGATAATTTTTGCCCAAAATCGTTATGTGGCTAACCGACTCGATGGATTATTCAGCAACATGATCCTAGGGTTACTCTGTGTCATGGGGACAGCTTTTGTGATGATGGGATGGCAGTCCGCCTTGGTAGTAAGTGTATCCCTGCCTTTATCGATCCTGATGGTCTTTGCCGGTATGAATCTCTGGCAAATTCCCCTACATCAAATGTCGGTGACAGGAATTGTCATTGCTTTGGGACTTTTGATCGATAACGCTATTGTAATTGTCGATGAACTGCAAAAAGGACTACGGACGGGAATAGCTCACCAACATATTGTTGCTGAAACCGTTAAACAGTTAGGGATTCCCCTCTTAGCTTCTACCCTAACCACGATTTTGTCTTTTATGCCGATCGCTCTTTTGCAAGGAGGCACTGGCGAATTCGTGCGTACTATCGCCCAAACAGTGATCTTAGCCTTGGTTAGTTCTCTAATTTTGTCCCTAACGATTATTCCTGTCCTCAGTTTACGTTTATATCAACTGACTCATCGCTCGCACCAGACAAAAACCCATTGGTGGGATACGGGAATTAATTTACCGCTCCTAACGGGTTTGTATCGCCAAATTTTGAAGTTAATTCTCTATTTTCCCGTATTAGGTCTGGTTATTGGCTTGATTATCCCAATTACTGGCTTTGTTGTCGCTGGCACTCTCCCAGAAGAATTCTTTCCCCCGGCAGAACGAGATCAGTTAACCCTAGAAATCGAACTGGCCCCCACCACAACCCTAGAAGTAACTCAGGTAAAAGTGGCTCAAGCTGAAAAAATACTGCTAGATCATCGAGAAATTGGGGAAGTTCACTGGTTTTTAGGGCGTAATGCTCCCCCCTTCTACTATAATCTCTCCGATGGCGTCAAAGACTCTCCTAATTTTGCCCAAGCGTTGATTCAACTTCGGCAAGTTTCTGATGAACCCCAATTGATCGAAACCTTACAAAAACAATTAAGTCAAGCTCTACCGATGGCTAGGGTATTAGTTAGCCCCCTAGAACAGGGTCCACCGGTGGGCGCCCCGATCGAAATTAGGGTTTATGGCTCAGAATTGGAGATGTTAAGGAAAATTGGCGAGTCCCTACGGGAAGAACTGGCAAAAATACCCGAAATAACCTATTCTGTTGCTGATTTAAGTGAAATTCAAGCTAAATTAGCCTTAAAAATTAATGAAGAAAAAGCTCGACTGATTGGTTTGGATAATGCGGCGATCGCCAGTCAATTGGATAACCTTTTAGAAGGTTCTGTGGGTGGCTCGATTTTAGAAGCAACGGAAGAATTACCCGTACGAGTCAGAGTCGCTAATCGCGATCGCGAGCAACTGCCACAAATTGCCTCTTTAAATATTCTCGGTAATTCCGCCACTGCTGAACGGGCGAATATTTCCCTTTCCTCCGTGGCAGAATTTGATTTTCTCCCCGAATTAGCCACGATTCCTCGACGAAATGGCAAGCGAATTAATACGGTGAAGGCCTATGTTCAAGCTGATGCGATCGCTGCAACGGTTTTAGACGAATTTCGCCAAAACTTAGAATCGGGCAAATTTTCCCTTCCGGCAGGGTATCGGCTCGAATTTGGCGGAGAGGAAGAAGAAAGAGATACGGCTGTGGCTAATCTAATTGCTAGTGTGGGAGTCTTGGCGATTCTAATGCTATCAACCCTTGTTCTTTCTTTTAACTCCTTCCGTCTTGCTGCTCTAGTTACTGTCGTCGGTATTAGTTCAATTGGACTAGCCTTATTTTCCCTCTGGTTATTTGAATATCCCCTAGGATTCATGTCGATTTTAGGCACTATCGGCTTAGTTGGGGTTTCCGTTAATGATTCTATTGTCGTGGTGGCGGCTTTACAAGCTTTACCCCCCCATCTTCAACGCCAACGCAAGGCAATCCGGGAAGTGGTCATTGCTTCCACCCGTCACATTCTTACCACTACCTTAACCACCGTGACGGGATTTGTGCCATTATTCCTCTACGGCGGCGCTTTTTGGGAACCCCTCGCTATCTGTATTTCCATCGGGGTGGTCGGAACCACCTTAAGCGCACTGGTATTTGTCCCGTCGGGATGGTACTATCTCGCTCAAGCCCAAAAGGTTTCCCCTCTGTCTGTTTCTGAGTAGCTTGATTAAATACCACTTTTGTAGAGACGTTGCTGGGCAACGTCTCTATTGATTTGGGTAAAAATAGCCTGAAAGTCCTCTCGGCTCCACCGCCCTGATCCGAGAAAATAGGGATAATTGGCTGGGTTAAATATAATCGAGTTTGAAAAATAGATAAGTTTTTTAACAAGAGTAGTTTCAGATACTAATTACCCGATGGACTGGGGTAGAATTGGAAAAACCAGTCAAACTGTTTTAGCCAAGCTACTTAACTATGATGAAAATTAACTTGCTGTTCGGGTTATCTTCCCTTAAAAAATCGATAAAAAACTTTACATAAACTCAAAGGAGACCCTCGTAAATTTCTCATCTAAAAGCGGAGTGAGTTATCGGACAAAGTTTTTAGGTGCTTTTGTTGATTACTTCTTAACCACCATCTTAAAGTAGAAGAAGGGAGATGAAAGTTAATCAGTTACTAAGACTCTACGAACAAGGAGAGCGGGATTTTTTAGCCATTGACTTGATGAGTCTAGACCTACAACAAGTGACTCTGATCGCTGTCAATTTTGCGGCGGCCAATTTGTGCGGAACTAATTTGAGTCGCTCTTTTCTGACTAAATCAAATCTGCGGGGAGCGAGTTTGAATTGGGCGAATTTAACCTATGCCAAATTAAGTCAAGCGCAATTAGTGGAAGCGGACTTAACCAAAGCTAATCTCACCGGGGCCTTTATGGTACAGGCAAACCTGCGTAACTCGCGATTAAGTGGGGCGGATCTTTCCCATGCTAATCTCCGGGGGGCGAATTTATGCGGGGCGAATTTATGCGGGGCGAATTTATGCTTAGTTAATCTCTTGGAGGCAAACCTAGATAAAGTCAATCTCAATTGGGCTAATTTGCAGGAAGCGCGGTTAAGTGGCGCTAAATGTCGTCAGATTTCCGCAAGGGAAGCCAATTTTAGCGGCTCTTTTCTTAAAGAGGTGGACTTTCAAGGGGCCAATTTAGAAAGGGCTAATTTTAGCGAGGCACGTCTGACGGGTAGTGATTTACGCGGGGCTAATTTAGCGGGTGCTAATCTAGCGGGAGCGCGTTTACAAGAGGTAAATCTACAGGGAGCGGACTTGAGGGGTGCTAACTTGACGGGGACTTGTTTTGAGAGCGTCACCGGTTGGACAGAAACCGCCCAAGAAGATGATATTTTTCCCCTAGACTGGTTTCAGCCCCGTTTTGCCACTTAAAAGTCAATATATCTGCCGAAAGCCCCTCCTTTTCCTATCAATTAACGATTAGCTGGAGTGGTTAATCTTTGGTTAGGAATGGGGATTGGGGGAGCATTATTTGGCTCATCCTCGAAGGGTAAAGCAGGGGGAGGAGGAGGAGTGGTAGCACTGGGAGATGGTGCTGGAGATGGCGTGGGATTAACGGCAGCGGGGGGACTTTTCGGGGTGACTACGGGTGCGGGAGAGCTAAAACCGAGGAGAGCTTTGCCAAAGGGAAAAACATTAGCCCAGCGTTGAATATTGGGATGGCCAAACCAATCTTGACGGGATACCTTCACCGAGAGGAGAGGTGCGATCGCCCCTGATTTTTCGGCCGTTATCAATAAATCAATTTTATTAAGACCCTGTTGTTGATTAAAACGACTGATGATAGTTTTCTCTGCTAATTGCGATGCTCTAGTCAATAATCCTTCGTAGGATTCTCCCCGTTTAACTGTGATGGGAAGATTAACAGTGGATTGAGCAAAAACCACATCAACGGCGATAATTCCCGTCAGCAGCGTTAAAACAGTAATAGACTTGTACATAGGACAGACGGTTAAACAGACACTCCCTGGCTAGGGTCGGGATCTTCCCTGTTAGAGTTCCCCGATCGCTTTCTTAAATTACCACGATCGATCTCTGGCCACAATTGAAAATTTTCCGGTAGCAAAATCGTCCTTGGCTCCTAGCAATAGGCAATAGGGGAATAATTAGGGCTGGCTGAATAAATCTAAAAACTTTGTTGGATAATATCTTTAGGCTTTTTTGCCATCAAAAAGTGCCAGTCATTGGAGTGATCAGGGGGGAAAATTCCGGGACTTTTTCCCTGAACATTGGGTAATTGACCACCTGAAAATGGCTAAAACCCCACACCCGACACCCCACCCCCACGAAAAACTGTTTCAGCATAACCTAATTATATTTGGCTATATCGACCAGAGGGTTTTAATTATGACACAAACTAGCGAAACCGTTACCTATTCTCTCGAATCTGTCCTGACAAGGATCGAGAGTAAAATCGACAATCTCCAAAGAGATGTTAATCAGAAAATTGACTCTCTCCAAAGAGATATGGATCAAAAATTTGACAATCTCCAAAGAGATATGGATCAAAAATTTGACAGTCTCCAAAGAGATGTGGATCAGAAAATCGACAGTCTCCAAAAAGATGTTAATCAAAAATTTGACAGTCTCCAAAAAGATGTTAATCAAAAATTTGACAGTCTCCA
>NZ_JASJFE010000505.1:0-4130 GCF_030067735.1 Microcystis sp. M53598_WE2
ATTTTCTGCTAAAATATCATAACTACTCTAGAAGATCCTTAAAACTCAAATCTGATAACTGATAACTGATAACTGATAACTGATAACTGATAACTGATAACTGATAACTGATTATGTATTGGTATAATGGCGAATTAATCGAGGATGAGCGAATAAGTCTGGGTATTGATGATATTGGACTGCTTTATGGAGCCACACTCTTTACTACCCTGCGTATCTATCAACAAAGCTTAGATCATCCCCTGACCCATTGGCAAGAACATCTCCAACGTCTGCACTCTAGTTTACAAGTTTTTCAATGGTCTGATCCCGATTGGCAGCGAATTCGCCAAGGAGCCGAAAAATTATCCCTATTGTATCCTGTCCTGAGAATTACAATTTTTCCCGATGGCAGGGAGTGGATTAAAGGCAGATTTCTTCCCGAAGATTTAAACCTTAGACAAGAGCGGGGAATTATTGGGTGGGTAATAGATAATCCTGCTTGGCAACGCGTTTTAGGAGAACATAAAACTGGTAATTATTTAACCCCTTGGTTAGCGTCACAAACTGCTCAAAAAAAAGGAGCAAAAGAAGCGATATTAGTTGATCGAGTTGGGAATTGGTTAGAAACTAGCACGGGTAATTTATGGGGATGGAAAGATAATTGCTGGTACAGTCCCCTGCTGACTGCTGATATTTTGCCCGGAATCGGGCGCTCGGCTTTGATCGGCTGGTTAAAAAAACAAAATATTTCCCTGCAAGAAAATCTCTGGACCCCCGAATTTGTCAGGACTTTAGAAGGGATTGCTTATAGTAATTCCCTGGTGGAAATTATCCCTTTTAATTCTATTCTTGGCTGGGATCTACAGATAAATACAGCCATTTATCGGCAAGTTTTACCGGATTTACAGCAATATTTTTCCAGTCAATTAGAAGACAATAAATAAGGGTGTGTTACTAGAAGCTAACACACCTAAAATCTGGAAATAATACCGCTTAAGCTTTAAAATTCTCGCTCGGAATTAGCCTCACTATCGCGTTTAGAACCGAGTAAATCTAGTTGATCGACGAGAATCACCGGTTTAGAGCGAGCTAATCCCGTGTTTTTATCATTCCAAGTATCCATTTTTAAAGAACCTTTAATCCCGATTAAACCGCCTTTTTTCACATAATTAGCGGCCACTTCCGCCGTTTTGCCCCAAATTTCCAGATCGAACCAATCCGGCTGATCGCTATTTTTAGAGCGACGATTAACCGCTAAAGTGAAAGTACATAAAACCTTACCCGACTCGAAATACTTGGTTTCCGGGTCTCTCCCCGCTCGTCCCACCAAATGAACCAGATTTAAACTCATGGTCTTAAATCCTCAATTTAGTACAATAGTATGTTTATTTTAGCCCGAAACCCTGACTTTGACCGGTGGCTAGGGAGAAAATTAGGGGCAGGATTTGCGTCAATCTGGAGAGAAAGAAGCGATAATTAACTAGACTTGAGAAACAAAACCTAATAAAATCCAAGTCGATTCGATCGAAAGTCTAGCTATAGCAACGTTGTTATCAGAACAGGAGTGAAAACAAGTGGGTTTTTTTAGAAGACTAGGCTTATCAAGGGACATAGGTATAGACTTGGGGACAGCAAACACCCTCGTTTATGTATCAGGGAAAGGCATCGTTTTAGAGGAGCCATCGGTAGTGGCGATCGATCAAGATCGTAACCTGGTCGCTGTCGGGAAGGAGGCACAAAAAATGCTCGGTCGGACTCCGGTCCATGTCACCGCTCTGCGACCCCTGCGCGATGGGGTAATCGCCGATTTTTACAGTTGCGAGATCATGTTAGCGGAATTCATCAAACGAGCGCTCGATGGCACGATTGGCAATCCCCGCATGGTGATCGGTGTTCCCAGTGGGATTACCGGAGTAGAAAGACGCGCGGTGGTGGATGCGGCCAAAAATGCCGGCTCGCGAGAAGTGGGGTTAATTGATGAACCGGTTGCTGCGGCCTTGGGCGCCGGTTTACCCGTCTCGGAAGCGACGGGAAATATGATCATCGATATCGGTGGTGGCACGACGGAAGTGGCGATTCTCAGTCTCGATGGGACAGTGATCAGCGAATCCGTCCGTGTGGCCGGGGATGAACTCACGGAAGCAATTATCGCTTATCTAAAAAAAGTCCATAACCTGATTATCGGGGAACGTACAGCCGAAGATATTAAAATTCACCTTGGTTCCGCTTATCCCTCCCCCGAAGATGAATTTCCTCCTCTGGAAGTGCGGGGATTGCATCTTATGTCCGGTTTACCCCGCACCGTGACCATCAAAGCGGAAGAAGTGCGGGAAAGTATGGATGAGCCACTTTCCGTGATCGTTGATGCGATCAAACGTACCCTAGAAAAAACTCCCCCCGAATTAGCGGCCGATATTATCGATTGCGGCATCATGTTAGCGGGAGGAGGTGCTTTATTACGGGGACTCGATCGCCTAGTCAGTCACGAAACCGGTATCGTTACCCATGTCGCTGAAGAGCCCTGGCTCTGTGTTGTCAAAGGCACGGGAGAAGTGTTAAAAAATCAGAAACTCTTTGAGCGGATCGTTAATGAAACAACTCGCAATGTCTAAAGGTCACTAGGATCGGTTAGCCGTTAGCTATCAGCAGCGGAAAAATACACGGATTCTCACTCTACACAGCCAAGAGGTTTTAAATCGCTCATGTATTCAGCACGACGAAAATGGACACAGCAGGGATGGCGACTTTTTCTGCTCGCTGCCGCTCTGGGGGGAGCTTGGTACATTCGCACCTATCAAAGTGGGGCGATTTTAGAATTGTATGGTTTATTAACCCGCCCTTTTCAGGGAGAGGAAACTAATCTGCAAGAGCAACTTCTGGCCGATCAACGGGTGCGAGAATTACAAAATCGTTTAAGTGAAGTCGAATATCAAAATCAACAATTAAAAAAACAGCTTGGTTATTATCAAACCCAGAAAAAACCCCTGATTTCTGCCCCAATTATTGGCCGCAGCGCTGATGATTGGTGGCAACAGGTAATTATCGGTCGGGGTAGCACCGATGGTGTGGAAGTGGGTGCTTCGGTGACGGGAATTGGCGGTTTAGTGGGACGGATTACGGAAGTTACTCCCCACACCAGCAAAGTTTTATTGGTCAGTAATTCCCAAAGTCGCATCGGAGCAACGGTGAATCGTAGTCGGGCCATGGGTTTAATTCAAGGTCAGGATTCCCAAGTGGCCACCCTGCGCTTTTTTGAAAAAGCTCCCGATGTGAAACCGGGAGATGTGGTGACAACTTCGGCTTTTAGTAGTCTTTTTTCGCCAGGGTTGCCCATCGGTCGCATAATTTCCCTTAATTTACAGGAAAATCCCGCCCCCACCGCCAAAATTGAATTTACCGCCACCGTGGACAATCTCGAATGGGTCTTCGTTCACCCGCAACCCCAGCAGTGAGAGGGGGAATTATGCTGAAATTAAGCCGTTTATCAGCCCGTTCTCGTTTTATACTGAATATTTTAGTCACTATCGCTTCACTGCTTCTCTGTACCTTTCTTTCCTTAATGCGGCTGCCCGGTATGGAGATTTTAGGCATCGCTCCCAATTGGTTACTGATTTGGTTGGTTAGTTGGAGTCTCAATCGCTCTTGTCTCGATAGTGTGGTGGCCGGATTAGCGCTCGGTGCTATTCAAGATAGTCTTACCTCTAATTATCCTTCCCATATCATGGTTTTTGGTCTCATCGGTTTCCTCACTTCCCGTTTACACCGACAACGTTATGTTAAAGAAGAATTGATCGCCGTGGTCTTAATTGTCTTTGTTATGACTCTAATTGCCGATGGTGCGCTCGCTTTTCAATACTATCTACAAGGAGGCAAAAATCTCGCTGATCTTTGGCTCGATTATCAACGCATTGGCCTCACTTCTGCTCTGCTTAGTAGTCTCTGGACTCCCCTCGTCTATTATCCCCTCCAGCAATGGTGGCGACAATTTAGCGATCTTTAAGGAGACAGGAGACAGGAGACAGGAGATTATTTCTATTTACTCTTCCGACACCCCACACCCCACACCCTACACCCCACACCCCACACCCCACTTCCCCAACACCCCACTACCCCACTACCCCACACCCCACACCCCACACCCCACTTCC
>NZ_JASJFE010000234.1:0-2212 GCF_030067735.1 Microcystis sp. M53598_WE2
ATCCCTGAGAGTAGAACTAATGAATTAATCATTCGGCTAAAATCCTCAAAACCCTTTTAGCCTCTGACTTGTAGCGGTTTCAGGGGATGAAAAGAAGGCAGCAAAAAAGCGATCGCTATTCCTCAGAACAACACAGCGATCGCCTTCTTCCTTGAATAAAGAGATGCTATGATTAGATGATGAGTATAACCTTCCAATTAGTTCTGGCTTTACTTTCCCGTGGGCAAGTCAAAATATCAGCCCATGGCTACGATGAACTAGCAAATGACGGTATTCTGGTAAGGGATGTGATAACAGGTATTAGAGAAGCTGTCATTCTCGAAGATTACCCGGAATATCCTAAAGGGCGTTGTGTGCTAGTCTTACAGAAAGATAGTCAGGGTAAACCCGTTCATGTGGTTTGGGGTATAGCCAAGAATACCGAATCGCCTGCTGTTCTAGTCACTGCCTATAGACCTGATCCAGCACGTTGGTCAAGTGATTTTACAAGGAGAAAACTATGACAAAAAAGCCTCACATTAAACTCATCCACATTGGAGAGTACATGGCTGAAGTGGAAGTCGAACTGATTGAGACTCCCGAAGGATGGTCGCCCTATTTATCATTAGAAGACGCTCAAAAATTAGATGATGTCCGAGAAGCCCTTCGTCAAGGTGATCTACAAAAAGCTTCCAATTTAGCACATCTTTACAAAATTACCCCTCTTACCGTTTAACTAAACTTTGACAAGAAAAAATTAAAAAGCGATCGCAATTCTTGAAAACAGACAGCGATCGGCTAACTTGTAACTATCATAAGCAACATTTGGAGGGCTGATAATTCTTCCCGAAGAATACGACGTAAATCGGACTGAGTGAGCGATCGCTCAGAAGGAGATTGGATATATTGTTTTAAAGCCTCATTAATTAGGGTTTGATAACCCATTCCTGCGGTTTCAGCCTGTTCTCGAAAATAAGCTAGAATCTCATCATCTAGATAAATGGTAATGCGTGTTTTTCCCTGAGAGGAAATGAGCGCCCCTCGTTTTCCTTTAGAAAAATCATATTCCTTTCTCATAAGTTTTTCTCTCTTGTTTTGTAGCACGACGAGCGGAAATCAAGGGAATGACTTCACCCCGCAAAGTATAAATAACCACTAATAGTGATCCCATGTTTCCCATCCCCACTGCAATAAAACGTTCTTCTGTTATACAATCGGGATCAAGATCATGAATAGCGAGGGGATCAAAAAACACCATTTCAGCTTCTGCAAAGGAAACACCGTGCTTTTGCCAGTTGGTTTTTGCTTTTCTGGGATCATATTCAAATGTTATACATACATTATATGTATCTTAGAAGGTTGAGTCAAGCTCAAAACCCCTTCAGAGTATCACACGGATCGCCTTACCTTCCCACTTAGAGGGGTATTCAGGGGGAATGACAACTGTGCCATGATGAAGAATCATTTTAAATTCAATCGCTTCCATTCGTTAAGTTTAATAAAGTGTTGTATCAAGTTTAACCCAATCAATCCATGCAGTTTTAGGGGATGAAAAAAAAGCCTAAAAAAAGGGACCGCTTTTTCCCAATCAAATATAATTTAGGTAGAAAATTGCCGAAAAATCGCTATGCTCAACGGGTACAAAATTATTGATGCTGATTCCCATGTCATTGAACCCCCCGCAATGTGGGGCCAATACCTAGAACCTAAATTTAGGGAATTTGCTCCTTCTGCTGACATGAAAATCAAAGGAGAACCGATTAGTCAAAAAATCTCCCCACAAGTACAAGCAGAAGGGAATAAGCAGATGATGCAAGCTCATCCCCAGGCTTATCTCAACCGCTATAACCCAGAGTCCCATGTTCAAGCAATGGTACAAATGGGGGTAGATAGGGCTTTTATTTATCCTACCTATGGACTGTGGTTATTTGCCATTGATAGCCTACCCGCCGAAGTGATGGGGGCTTTTGTCCGTGCCTATAATAGATGGTTATTAGAAGAATATTGTAGCTATGACTCCGCTAGACTGAAAGGAGTCGCTGCAGTCAATCAACACGATCCCGAAGACATGGTAAAAGAGCTACACCGCATGGCAAACTTGGGCTGGAAGGCGGTTTTTTTGCGCCCTAACCCCGTTAAAGGCAGAATTTTGAGCGATCCAGCCTATGAACCCTTTTGGGCGGCCTGCGAGGATTTGGACATGGCTGTAGGAATTCATGAAGGCACTCATAGC
>NZ_JASJFE010000544.1:0-3005 GCF_030067735.1 Microcystis sp. M53598_WE2
ATTTGACCGCCATAATAATTAATCGCGGTTCGTTGGGATATTTAGGGAAAAGACGATCAAATAATTGTTTAGCTGCGGGCAAATCATCGAGGGCGATCGCTTCTTGTATTTCTGCTAATCCTGTTGCTAATTCCGATTGTAAATCGAGACGGGAAAATAAGTCTCTAATTTGTTCTTCTGGCAAAGCACCGACAAAACAGGGTAACACTTCTCCCTTGCTGACAATTCGCACATCGGGAACTCCTTCCACATCGTATTGTTCGGCTAATTCGGGATTTTTATCTATATCTATTTTGGCCAGGATAAAATTATATTCGCTTGCCAGTTTTTCTAGCATCGGTTTTACCAATTTACAGGGTCCACACCACAGGGCATAAAAGTCTAAAATCACCGTATTTAGATAGGATTTCTCGATTACTTCACTGTCAAAATTTGTCCCATCTACCTCAATAGAATATCCCATCTATTTCTCCTCTAATAACTTATTTTCAGCTAGTTTTGTCTCACTTATCTCTTTTACCCAAAGGGCTAATCCTCCCCCTCGTCCCCGGGCTGCCATCATTGTTTCTGTGATCAGAAAATAGGCAAAAAATGCCTGTTTTTTGATACTTTCCTGATAAAAATTCGCTTCACTTACCTGTCCATTTCTAATAAAACCTGAATAGAGAGAGCGATTAAATAGGGTTAGGTTGATCTGGGTAAAATCAAAGGCGAGAAGACGGGTTTTAGGAAAAAACTTAACCGGACCGCTTACGGATAGTTTTACTGCCCCTAAAACTATCTGATTGCTGACGCTTCCAGAGATAAATTCTCCCAGTTCTAAACTCTCATTTCTTTGGTAAGAGATGGTAATTTTTAACCAGGATGGTAGATAGCGACCCTTACCCAAAACAATCCCCGCTCTCTTTTTCGCTTTTTGAGTTCCCGTGATAAAGTATAATCGCCAAGTACCGACTAAAGCCGCAAAAGTAAGATTTTCTTTAGTTTTTTTAGTGTTTTTTTCTTTGGTTAAGAGAAATTCTAGCAATTGAGAGACAGGGGGGCGATTATTATCCTCAAGTATTAGGGGTGAGTCGAGATTTCTAACCATGATTTCAGACAGTGCCAAGATATTTTAACTGAAGCTACCGAACTCGAAAAAGCGAGCGATAAACCGGTTGACCCTTATTATAAGTGGACTTTTCCCTCTCCGTCGGTACGGGGAAAATATTTTCCTCTAACCAGGGGGTTTGATGTTGCCGAACAAAATGGGGATGTGCTTGAAATCTCTCCGTCATTTCCAGGGCGATCGATTCCACATCCGACTGTAAAAAAACCCAGCCCCCAGCTACCATATACTTAGCTAAAGCTATTACTAATTCTGGCTGCACAACCCGACGCTTACTGTGACGCTGTTTAAACCAAGGATCTGGAAATTGAATCGACACCCAAAATAACTTATCTGCGGGCAAAGATTGCAGTAAAATTTCTGGGGCAACATTCATATTGCCAAAAACAAAAGCGAGATTACTTAATCCTAACCTTTCCCGTTCCTGATTGGCTTCAATTACCA
Source organism: Microcystis sp. M53598_WE2 (assembly GCF_030067735.1). Classification (NCBI taxonomy): domain Bacteria; kingdom Bacillati; phylum Cyanobacteriota; class Cyanophyceae; order Chroococcales; family Microcystaceae; genus Microcystis; species Microcystis sp. M53598_WE2. The sequence continues at coordinate 1,553 of NZ_JASJFE010000544.1, forward strand.
AAGGTTGACGAATTTCAATGCCCAAAAAATTAATTTCTGGCTCTACTTGGGCCATTTGTAACAAAAATTTACCCCGCGCACAACCAATGTCAAGATGGAGAGGTTGCGTCATATCCTGATAAACTTGATTCCAATCGGGGGGAGCGATCGGATGGCGATATTTATGACTTAAGGGATTGACGTGCTGACGAACGCGAACTTTAGCCAAAGATATTTTCTCCTCATTTCTCCTCGATCGATCTAGTTTACCGATATTTAGCCCAATTGAATGCGATGAATTTCCGTTTCGCCATTCTCAGCGATCCTCATATCGCTTTACCCACAACCATTTTGAACCATTCTAATCGCTTTCATCTGGTGGAAGTGAGTATTCCCGCTTTAAAAATTGTTTTAGACCATCTCATCACCCTTAACCTCGATTTTCTGCTGATTGCTGGCGATTTAACCCAAGATGGTGAACCAGAAAATCACCGTTGGTTAGCCGATTGTTTAGCCACTTTACCCTTCCCCGTCTATGTGGTGCCGGGTAATCATGATGTTTTGAGTTTAACCGCGACGGAAAACCAGATCGGTTTAGGAGATTTTCCCTTTTATTATCAACAATTTGGTTACAGCGACCCCGAACAAATATACTACCAAAAAGAAATTTTACCCGGAGTGCAATTAATCGGTCTTAATTCTAATCAATTCGATGATCAAGGTAAACAAATTGGCAGTTTAGATGCAGAACAATTGCATTGGTTAAAACAGATTTTACCCGCGCTAAAAAACGATCTAGTGATGGTGATGATCCATCATAACGTTATCGAGCATTTACCCGGACAAAGCAATCATGAATTAGGTAAACGCTATATGTTGGCTAATGCGGTAGAACTGCTCGATATACTAGAGGAAAACGGCGTAAAATTGTTGATTACTGGCCATCTCCACGTGCAGGATCTGGCTTTTACTAGAGGTATCTATGAAATTACCACCGGTTCCCTCGTCAGTTATCCCCATCCCTACCGGGTGCTAGAATATTGCGAAAACACGGTTGAATTAGCCATAGAATCCTTTCATCTGCAAAATATACCCGGATGGGAGAATTTACCCGCTATTTCTCGGCAATGGTTAGGCGATCGCTCTTATCCTTTTATGATGCGTTTATTAACCTGCCATCCCCTCAATCTTCCCGTGAGTCTAGCGGAGGAATTAGCCCCGAAATTACGAAATTTTTGGGCAGATGTGGCCAAAGGTGACACAATCTTCGATTTTAGCGATTTTCCGCCCCTAGCACGCCGTTATTTTTACGCTTTCAGTGCCATCGATCCCCTCGGTAATCCTCATTTTATCGACAATCAAGCCGTAATTAGGGTTTGCTGAAAAAGCTTTTCCTAGGGGCAGGGAGTGGGGTGTGGGGTGTGGGGTGAGGGGTTTTATCGATTTTCAGGTGGTCAACAACCTAATTTTCAGG
>NZ_JASJFE010000001.1:0-1030 GCF_030067735.1 Microcystis sp. M53598_WE2
AGTCATCGCAGGATGAACGCACCTTGAAAACTAGAGTTATGGGGTTCTATAGGGGAATGCTCCTATAGGTAAAAGCTCTAAGCGTCAAGTACCAGAGAAACCAATTATTTTAGAGGTTTTGAACTGTATCGTAGGGCATACGAAAACAGGCTTCTGTAAGGGAGCGAAAGTCTGAGGAGAGAACCACCTCTGGGTGGGATTTCGCCAGGAATCTAATTCAAGTGGACTCGTTGAGCCAGAAATTCTCAGCAGTGATGCTAGAAGAATCCACGTCCGTTTACGGCGTGGGGTATGTCAAAAGCCAATCTTTTAGTATAAAGGTGGCGCGACAATCATCCTCATTGTAACGCAAAATAGCCGCCAATAAAGTCCGATCTCCTGTTTTTAACCACTGGTCATACCACCAAACGCATTGATCCCCGCTTACTCCTCGATCGCGCCATTGAAAGCCAATCCAGTTAGCGAGGGATTTTAAAGAATAACTTTCCACGGGAAAAGTTACCGAATTAACTACATGATAGTGCAGATCAAAACAGCGAGAAACTAACTGATTAATCAAAGAAGAAGGGGTTTTATAAAGATAACCTAATCGCTTAATTGTTTCCACTTCGTACTCAGAAAAATGAAAAATTGGTGCTTGATAATCCTGCATGACTAAGGTTAAGAATTCCTGCCAAATCCTGCCTTCATCTTCTGGCTTTTCTGCCAAAAAGGGATAAAATTGCTGGGTATTAACTCGATGGTCAACCCGTAAAACCCCCAAAAGATAATCTAAATTCTGTTCTGGTTCCGCTTCGATGTCAAAATAAAATTCAATCTCGGCCTTCGGTAGGGGGGACAAATAAGCAGTTTTCCCGTTGCTTTTGCGAAAGGCCCGATTTTCAATAATTGCTTGGGCCTGTAATTGTAACTGATTAGCCACCTCTACCCCCATCCCCTCCCCCATACGGGTAGGACAGGTAAGCGCCAGGGATTCCATGGTGGAAACCCCCAAAGACTGTAAAAATTGGTAACGACTAGGAGTCACCCC
>NZ_JASJFE010000685.1:0-2082 GCF_030067735.1 Microcystis sp. M53598_WE2
AACGGTTCGTGACGATCGCCTACGCTTAACCACAGAAGCAGAATTAACCCGTGTAATCGAGGATTTAGAGCGTTATATCGACCAAAATAGTTAGAATCGGGGGATTTTTGGGGTTTCGACCTTTCCTTGTCGTCCCACCTCTCCCCATCTGATTATTCTTCTCTAGCTTGCCATGTTACCGACCGATTTATTGATTTCCCGTCAAAATGGCGAGACAATTATTCCCAAACGCTTACCGATCGCTCCTGATTATCTGATGATCGCTCAAGAACAAATCACCTGTTTTCAGGAAAGTATCGGTCAAACTAAGGGAGAATTAAGCCAAAAACTCCTAATCTTGGAGGGAGACAGTCCCGATTATAAAATTAAACGGGGATTTGCTCACCTATTAACCAATCATTTTGCCACCTTTGAGATTATTAGTCCCTTAGAACCGCAGGAATTAAGAAAAAGAGTTTTTGAACAAGCGGCTAACTTTGTTCCTATTCCCCAAAATCGATCGCTAATTCTGGAGAAAATTGCCCAGCAACTCAGCCAAGAATTAAATCAAGAAATTTTTCCAGTAGCTCTAGAAAAAGGACTCTATGCTGATTTAGCGGAGAATAAAATTCTCACTCAATTTGATGCTCCCACCCCCGAAAACTTAATTCATCGTTTTAACCTCTCGCAAATTCAAGGGATTTTTTATCGGGCCAGTTATTTAATTATCAACGTCCACCGCAACGATCCAGGGGAATATAAATATCTCTTTCGCTATCTAAAACTATTTCGTTTAATGACTTATATCGAAGGGGATGCCGACACGGGATTTACTATTACTATCGATGGTCCCACCAGTTTATTTAAAGCTAACAGTCGTTATGGCATTGAAATCGCTAAATTAATTCCTGCCTTACTCCATGTTACTCACTGGAATCTGAAGGCACAATTACAGTATAAAGATTCCTATACAGGCACTATCAAAAAACAACAGTTCAATTTAGAGGATAACTGTGGTCTGGTGTCCCACTATTCCCCAGGTAAACCCTACGATAGTATGTTAGAGGAATCTTTCGCTAAACGTTGGTTACAGTTAAAAACTGAATGGCAACTAGAAAGGGAAGTGGATTTAGTGCCTTTACCCGGAGGAGTGATGATTCCCGATTTCCGTTTAGTGCATCCCGATGGTCGCGTTTTTCTCCTCGAAATTGTTGGTTATTGGCGACCAGAATACCTACAAAAGAAATTTTTACAGGTTAAATCGGCCCAAGCAAGTAATCTAATTTTAGCCGTATCGGAACGGTTAAATCTAGAAAAAGCTGGAGTTAAATTTCAAAATCTACCCGCTCAGGTTATCTGGTTTAAAGATAAATTATCACCCCAAGCAGTGTTAGAAGTTTTAAGTTAAAGGTTTAGGAAGCTAAAAGCGGAAGTATGGTTTGATACTCCCGCTTTGGTCTAATCACACTAGGTTAACTCTTTCGCTTAAGACCAGACAATGAGTACTACATCATTGAGCAATGGTAGGATTGATGGACACTTTCACCACTTTATTTTTTTCTTCTTCCGCTTTCGGGAGAGTGAGATTGAGAATGCCATCTTTGTATTCAGCAGTCACGTTATTGTTATCAACCCGAACCGGTAGAGGAATAACCCGATGGAATTTACCATAACGGAACTCAGTGCGGGTAAATCCTTCTTCTTCGGTTTTAATTTCCGATTTCCTTTCACCATTAATGGTCAGACTATCGGCTGTTACTTCCAGGTTGAGGTCTTTGGCTTCCATACCAGGTATTTCCAGTTTAAGCTGAACTGCCTCTGGCGTTTCGGTCATTTCCGCCGCCGGGATGAAGGATAACCCCATTTTTTCGCCATTGCCTACATCAGTCGGCACAAGACGGTCAAACAAGCGATTCATTTCTTTCTGTAGGCTTTCTACTTCTCTGAAAGGTTCCCAACGTATAAGTGCCATATAAGTCACCTCCGCAGTTTTCTTGACGCTAGAGATGTTGGTTTAAGCTAAAACGCACTTAAACCACCTAAAATAGAAATAGTAATTTTAGAAAAATCCTACTTATGCCAGCCAAAGATTTCCTAGACTTA
>NZ_JASJFE010000558.1:0-5359 GCF_030067735.1 Microcystis sp. M53598_WE2
AGAACGACGGGGTTTCAGACCCAAATTTTCGATGAAAGCCAACCATTAAAACCTGTATCAACGATCGCATCTTGCGCGTAAATATTTCCTTCAGAGTCACCTATCGAAAGTGAAATAATCGCCTCAAAATCCGCGTTAATGATTCCTGGGATCATACTAATCTCTTTGTCCGTCCACCAAATCGGCGAACATAGCGAGAACCGACTCGAACAATCCAGATTTGAGCATCTGGGTGACGGGCTTCGAGTCTATTGCAAGCAGATATTTCACGCGCATCAATTTCAAAGTCGCCAGTTTCAAGGTCAATTGCTACAATTTTGCCCTGATTACCCAATTCGACTTGTGGACGTATTTGAGTTTGATAAATCAGATCGCCACGCTGGGCAAATTCTTCTTTGCTATAGCGGGGTTGTCGGACTGTCATAGGATTGATCTTGTTGCAACTTTTGCCCCTCTATTTTAACCTAAACATCGGGAATCTTCGCTAACATTCCTCAACTGGTCCCACAAGAGCGGCATCGCACTTAAACCCACAGTTTCAATCAATGGGCATGGTGCGTTCCCCAAAATCGATCGCTGGAGCAGTGGGACTTGCATTAGGGAACGCACCCTACAAGATCGGCGATCGCTGCGGTTAGAGCAAGCTTTAGCTGTGTGGCGACCCCAGGCGGGTTATGCTGCGGGTTTATTGCTGAAATCCTTGCTGGACAAGTCCCATCAGTGGTGGTATTTCCTAGAGCATCCTCAAGTCTCTCCCGATCATAACCGAGCCGAGCGTTCTCTGCGTTTGGGAGTAACTAAGCGCAAGATAGCTGGTGGTTCTCGCTCCTTCAGTGGCTTTGTCGATACTGCCCGTTTATTGACCGTGATTCAGTCTTGTCGCGCCCAAGGCCGTTCGGTTTTAACTTTCTTCCGTCAGGCTTTGGCCTCTGTCCATCACCCCTTGAATACGGTTGTCTCTCTTATCCCCACTGCTGATTTTTCTCTCTTTGTCAACCCCTAGACCTGAATAGTTACAAAATGAGTTTTCGCTGACTTCACTTTCTCGCTTTGACGACCCCGAAAATATTAAAGTTATCCATCTGTACCTGGAAATCTTGAAAACCCGCATCAGTTGCCCATGCTTCGGTTAATTCTAGCGGTCTCAGGCGCATCACCCAAGGTTTACCTGTATGAGAATTTAATACCCTGGCAATAAACTCTAATTGGGGGTGGTAGGGTTGAATGGTAAAAATGAGCGTCCCGCCTGGTTCAAGAAGACGATATAATTGCTGGAAATGCTGACGAATTAACTCATTATCTGGTAATATTTCGTGGAGTCCCGAGACGACAATTAAATTAGGCGGTGGTAAGACCCGGTTTAAGTCGTCATCGTTAAAAGCGTCAGCTTGTTCGATAGTTGCTGATACGCCAAGGTGGAGAGCTAATTCTTGCGCTTTTTGCACATTTTCTGCCTTGTAATCTCGCAATAAAGCATTCACTGCACCACCCGAAAAATCTAGCAAAACTTCCAAGTCATAGCGGCCACCACCACAAGCAACATCGAGGAGGTTAGTTGTTACCCCTTGCTCAAAATTATCTTGGATAACTTGACGCAATACGCTTTTCAGAATTTCCCCACGTTGACGGATTCCCTGCCATCCCTGGGAGTCGAGATAAACACGGTCAATTATCTTGCCAAACCAGGTAATGCCGCTGGGACGATTGCGATAAACATACTCTAACATGACTCCTGAATCAAAGCCGTATTTCAAGCCCAGACGAATTCCGTCTGAAAGTTGCCCGATGGTTTGAAACAGCAATCTTACAAGGCTGTAGTAGATGGCTTTAGGATGCCAAATTGGCAGCGGACGACTTAGTGAATCATAGCTAGGTAAGGTTTGAGAATTCATGGTTAATTCCTTCGTTTAATCAAGAAAAATCAAGAACTTTTTTATTGCCAAGCAGAAAAATTTCCTGCTGCTGCCAACTCTTGTATTGACTGATTTAACAAATCCATAAAGCTTTGTTTATTGCCAGTCCAATGGAGAGGATTACCAAGCCAAACATCACAAAAGAAAGGGACTAATAAAGCTTCACCTTTGGGAAGTGTCTTGCCTAAACCATGCAAGAAAATTGGATAGATGGGGATTTCTGGATGCCGTTTCGCTAGATGGGCAATGCCACTCTTAAAGCTAGTTAAAGATTCAGGATTGCCGCGAGAGCCTTCAGGATAGATTAGCAGAATTTCTCTCCGCACTAATGCCTGAGAACAACTGTCTAGAGGATGCTCGCGAACATTCCCCATTTCGCGTCTTAAGGGAATGATACCAATAATATTTAGAGAAAACCAAGTCAGCCAGGGATTCTTTAACCAATAGTCCGCCGCCGCTACTGGACGCAATTTGTCTAATAACCTTAAGGGAAAGAGTGTCATCAATACCAGGGTATCGAGATGGCTGTTGTGGTTGGCAACAATTATCGCTGGTCCCGATTTTGGTAGCCTCTCTTTGTGACTGATTCTTAGTCCGATAATGACCAAGACAATCAGTCTAACCAAGCAACCAAAAAACAACAATCGCAGTAACTTATTCAAGCTAACATCCCCCGGAAATAAAAGTAAACAGTAAAATGGAAAAATAGGGGAGCAGTATAAGTTAAACTGTCAATACGATCAAGAATACCACCGTGTCCTGGTAAGAGATTACCGCTGTCTTTAACTCCTAAGTCTCGCTTCAGAGCCGATACAGTAACATCACCAATAAAACCGGCAATTCCCAATAGTAACCCCAGCCAGAATGCGTGAGTTAAATTAAACGGAGTTAACCAAGGAGCCAAAATTACTGCCAATACTATTGTCGTTATTATCCCTCCTAGCAAGCCTTCCCAGGTTTTGTTGGGGCTAACTGTCGGTAAAACTTTATGTCTTCCCAAACTTTTTCCCCACAAGTACTGGGAAATATCATTCAGAGCCGTCAAAAATAAAAGATACAGTAACAATCCAGCACCGCCAGCTATGGGATTACCTGCGGGTGGTAGCCTTAATAAATAGGCGACGTGACTGATGCTAAATACTGTCAGCATCAATCCCCAATGTAGAGTTCCTATTGCCTTGAGAAAACCGTGTATTTCTCCTAAAATTACCATCCGCATCGGCAAGATAAGGAACATATAAACTGGGATAAATACTAAAAACATTCCGTACCACCGACTGTAAATCCAGTAATATTGTAAGATGATTGCTAAATAAGCCCAAAACAAGACGCGACGGTCTGCCCGCCGTGTCGGAATTAGAGATAAATATTCTTTCAGGGCCAGAAAACTGACAAAACCAAAAAAGATCACAGCTATTCCAGGACTGAGGATGAGAGAAGTTGAGAAAAGAAGGGTAATTGCCCACCAAGATTTGACTCGTTGCTTCAGTTCTGTATAATTTCTCTCTGGCAAAGTTAGGGAGAGAAGCTGAATTATGAGAGTCGCTAGTATTAATAGGATAAATACCCCTGCTAACCCCCAGATAACATTAATTGCTGGCTTCGTCCAAACCATGATACTCTAATTCCTTTAAGCTGCTGTAAGCCCGATTGATAATTGTCGAAAATAGCAGTAAGATTGTGGTAATCCAAATATAATCTAACCACTTTCCTGCTGTCAATCCTAATCCTAATAATAAAGCAATTATACCAAATAAAAAAGCACGATCACTTTTGCCCATTGGCCCTTGATATTGTCTTTTTCCACTCACTGTAACCCCGAGAACTCCAGTCATTTCACTGATGATTGACAGTAAGACAATTGGGACAACCAAAATACTAGAAACTCCTGGTATTAAGGCAAAGGGAAGGTAGAGGGCAGTATCAGAAATTACATCTCCTAGTTCATTTAAGATAGTACCTAACGATGTTTTCTGGTTGTAGTCTCTGGCTAACATCCCATCGATCGCATTCAGTGCAATTCGCATAAAAAGTACCAAAGGCATCAGCAACAGTAGCCAGCGCTGACAATGCCAAAGGACAATTGCTATTCCCATCAATACTGATAAGACAGCAGCAGATGTGGTAATTTGATTCGCCGTGATTCCTTGTTTCGCTAGTTGCTTGACTAGCGGACTCAATATCTTTTGAAAAGCTGGCTTTAATTGATAGATAGTAATCACGGAATTTAGATCAACTTTTATAAATTTGAAAATTTTTGTCCAGAGATATGGAACTATAGAACCGATTTGGTATCTTTTATAATGTAGATGCTAGGCTGAAAAGGTGAAGCGAAAACCTTGTCCACTATAGGTTGCAGGGAAGAGAGTCTGTAGCCTGTTTAACGGCAATACTTTGGTCTGAACCCCGTCAGTGAAGGCGCCACCGTCTAGTTATCCCCGAAAATCGATACTTTGGAGTAAGCCAAAATGTACTCAAGTAGTATGACGAATGAAGAGTGGTCTATCGTAGAACCGCTATTGCCAAAGAAGAAATTGACTTGCCCACCGAAATGAACCAAACGACAGATTGTCGATCTATCTTGAAGTGCCATTCAGGGCAATTCACTTTTGTCGAGAGTCTTTGGAGTTTCCATAGATGATTGTATGTAGTTGAGTAACGTTATGGTTTTGTACTATTTCTAGAATGTAGCTGCTTAATTTATCTGCACCAATTGCAGATGGCTCAATCGGATTAGCGTAATCAGATGTACTGGTAAAGATTTGGCGCAGATCAATAATTGGTAGTTTATAGGCTATTGCTGTTTGAATTATCACATCATTCCAAAATGTGAGTGCAGTTGTCGCTATGCTTTGGTATTCTGACTGCTCAAATCTTGGCTCGTAGATGGTGCAAATTGTTATTGGCAACTGTTTTTCCAGTAGCTCTTTGATTGCACTTACATAGTTAGCACGAAAATCTCCGACCAGCCTTGAAAATTTAATTATTACTTCTGCAACAGATTGTGCCCTCTGAGATAGATAGTCGATGTTGCGTAAAGCATCATTTCCCCCAACACTCAAAAACAAGTGAGTTGAGTCTTTAGGTAGCTTCTGAACTTGAGCATGGAGATCCGTGGTAATAGAACCATCAATAGCGAGTAAAGTGGCTTTCCATCCTAAAGGTATTTTGCGCTTAAGGTAATGGATAACATCTTCTTCAACATCCACATAAGGAGCATTATCAAATATGCTGTCGCCGAGCAAGACGATGTGGGTCATAAATCTATACCTCAAAATTTTCCACTTGCGCAAAGAAGCAATGCGACATAACTACATATTATAGGTCAACTTTCTCTATAACACTCTCTGGGGTAACGATATGGGTCAACCTTCTGTATATCACTTCATTTAGGCGCAATCGCCAGAAGTTTTCCCTTTATCACCCCCAAAAGCCTGTTAGCCAGA
>NZ_JASJFE010000016.1:0-2270 GCF_030067735.1 Microcystis sp. M53598_WE2
AGTGATCGGCACTCGGTTTTTAGTTAGGGTTTGCGGCAAAAAGTTTTTCGTGGGGGTAGGGTGTGGGGTGTGGGGTGTGGGGTGTAGGGTTTTACCGATTTTGAGGGGGTCAATTACTTAATTTTCCCCCCGATCACTCCCATGTCCGGTACTTTTTGATTTCCCAAAAAGTCTAAAAGTCTTACCCAACACGGTTTTTAGATTTATTCAGCAAGCTTTAGTTAAGCTCTACTGAATTTAAACTGCCTCTTGGGATTTTTAGTACAAATGCTCAGGCTTCCTCTCCCAACTCCGGCACTCCGGTGCAGTCTTAGCAAGTATCAGTTGTCAGTTCACCCACTACTTTTTGGGGTTAATTTTTTTGGGCTTTATTTGACTTGACCAGAGGGGGGTCGCAGGCGCACGGATTTTCCATTATCTATATAATATCATGTCAAGCGTTAGTTAGCAAGAGAAAATTTTTTAATTGGGAGCGAAAGATCGAAGGACGAAAAACCAGTACATCTATACCGAAATATTTTCAGAATGATAACGATTCTCACCGACTGTGATAAGATCAGAATCATAATCAGACTCAGTTAATCCGATGGGTAAAAATTTCCAGTTAACAGCGATCGCTTTAACCCTGACTATAGCCAGCTTAACAGCTTGTAGTGGTCCCTCGGTCAAGGAAGAGGAAGCAAAGACACCCTTACAGGTAACAGTGAGTATCGTACCGCAGGAATATTTCGTCAAACGCATCGGCGGTGATAGAGTCAGTGTTAATGCCATGATTCAACCTGGGACAGATCCCCACACCTATGAACCAAAACCCGAACAATTAAAAACCACAGCCCGATCGCAAGCCTACTTTAAAATCGGTGTATCCTTAGAGGATGCCTGGAAAGATCGCTTAAACAGTGTTAACCAGCAGATGTTAATCGTCGATACCAGTCAAGGGGTAGATAAAATCCCTTTGACAGCAGAACATGATCACGATCATGACCATGATCACGATCACGCTAAGGAAGAAAAACATCAAGAAGGAAAAAACACCCTAGATCCCCATATTTGGTTATCACCAAAACGAGTCAAAGCACAAGCAAAGACTATTTATCAAACCCTAGCACAACTCGATCCCAGTCAGGAAGCTATCTATCGAGCTAACTTGGAAAAATTCAGTCAGGAATTAGACGCATTAGATCAAGAAATTCGGCAAAACTTGGCAGGGATTAAAAACAAAAAATTTATGGTATTTCATCCCGAATGGGGCTATTTTGCCCAAGATTACGGTTTAGAGATGATTGCGATCGAAATCGACGGTAATGAACCCAGTGCTGCCCAGTTAGGTCAACTAATCAAACAGGCAAAAAAAGAGAATATTAAAGTTATTTTTACTCAACCAGAATTTAGTCAGAAAAGTGCCGAAACTATTGCTAGGGAAATTGGGGGACAGGTAATCCCTATCAGTGCCTTTGCTCAAAATTGGAGTGAAAACCTGCGACAAGTTTCCCAAAAAATGGCCACAGTTTTAAATCAGTAATTGCTTGTATATGTCAACGATCATTACCATTAATAATCTCTGGGCCGGCTACGAACAGGAACCTATCCTCGAAGATATTAATTTAACCATTGAAGAATTAGATTTCCTGGGAATTATCGGCCCGAATGGAGGAGGAAAAACTACCCTCCTTAAGGTTTTACTGGGATTAATTAAACCTTGGCGGGGAGAGGTCAGTATTTTGGGGCAAACTGTCCAAAAAGGTCGGGAATTAGTCGGTTATGTGCCGCAGTTTGTCGAATGCGATCGCTCATTTCCCATCACTGTGGGTGAGGTGGTGAAAATGGGGAGATTGAGCAGCAAAAAACTCTGGCAAGGCTATAGTAAAAAAGATGAGTTAAGGGTAGATAAAGCTTTAGATAGTGTGGGAATGTTAGCGTTGAAAAAAAGGTCGATTGCCGAACTTTCGGGAGGACAGCGCCAACGGGTTTATATCGCTCGCGCTTTAGCGGTAGAACCCCGTCTCTTGATTTTAGATGAACCCACTGCCAGTGTCGATCCCCAAATGCGTGCTAGTATTTTTTCCCTGTTGCAAGAATTGAATGAGTGGATGACTATTTTAATTATTTCCCATGATCTGGGAACCCTATCTACCTATGTTAAATCGATCGGTTGTCTCAATCGTCGTCTCTATTATCACGGCCAAAAATCTCTCACTACCGCTATGCTAGAACAAGTGTATTGTTAAAAGTTTTCTCCCTTTCTACTGTCAAAACCCTTGACAAATCCC
>NZ_JASJFE010000475.1:0-5121 GCF_030067735.1 Microcystis sp. M53598_WE2
CTTAAGAGGGAAACCTGTTTAGAAGTGGGCATCTATACCCATGATGCGATCGCCGATACCCGTCAGCAACCGCAATTGTCCGCCGAGGAGATGTTAGCCGTCACCACAGCTACAGTTTCTCGTTTAATTGCCGATGATAAATTTGTCGTCGCCGTCGGGGGTGAACACGCTATCACTACGGGAGTAGTACAAGCTTACCGACAGGCTTTATCGGACCCTTTTACGGTGGTTCAAATTGATGCCCATGGCGATATGCGTTTTGAGTACGAAGGATCGCACCATAACCACGCCTGTGTGATGCGTCGGGTGTTAGAAATGGGTTTACCGACCTTACCCGTGGGAATTCGGGCTATTTGTCGGGAAGAAGCGGAATTAATCGCTAAACAGCAGATTCCTGTGATTTGGGATCGAGATATCGCCGGTGATCCGAATTGGATCGAAAATGCGATCACCAAAATTAGCACCGAGAAGGTATTTTTAACTATAGACGTGGATGGCATAGATCCGGCTTTAATTCCGGGGGTGGGAACACCTGAACCGGGTGGCTTAAGTTGGCATCAAACCCTAGGCTTTCTCCGTCGTCTTTTCCAAACTCATCAGGTGATTGGCTGCGATGTGATGGAATTGGCCCCGATTAGTGATTCGGTGGTCTCGGAATTTACCACTGCCAAGTTAATTTATAAGTTAATTGGCTATCAATTTACTGCCTAGGGGCTTGCCTAATTAGGAGCAATCGTGTTATAGTAGCAATTCGTGCGGACGTATAGCTCAGTTGGTTAGAGTACATCGTTGACATCGATGGGGTCACTGGTTCGAATCCAGTTACGTCCATAAGGTATAATCTTGATTTCTAATGATAGGATGAACGATCGAAGCTCTCCAGAGAAACCCTATGACTAGCTTACTGCGCGACTTTTGGTATGTGGCCACACCGGCAAATAAACTTAAACCCGGTCAGCTAATGGCCAAAAAAATGCTAGGTGAACCGATTGTTGTCGGGAGGAGAGAGGATGGAGAAGTGTTCGCATTGCGGGATATTTGCCCCCATCGTGGCATTCCGCTACACCATGGCTGGATTGAAGGGGATGGGGTGTACTGTTGCTATCATGGCTGGAAATTTAACACTAGCGATGGCGTTTGTTCTGAGATCCCCTCATTAACGGAACACGATCGCCTTGATATTAGCAGAATTTGTGTCACCAGTTATCCCTGTCGTGAAATACAAGGTCATATCTGGGTGTTTATTCCAGCAGACTCAAAAAGAGAAATTAATCGAGAAAATCTGCCCCCTGTGCCGACTATTGCCGATTTTGGCAAACTTACCCCCAAAATAGCCGAAACTATCACTTTTGACTGCAATATTGACCATGCGGTGGTGGGATTGATGGATCCGGCCCACGGTCCCTACGTTCATACTTCTTGGTGGTGGCGCAGCGGTCCGCGCAAATTTCGGGTCAAAGAAAAACAATACGAACCTGTTCCCCTCGGTTTTCGTCTTGCCCCCTATGATATGCCTGTAAGTGCGAAACCCTATAAAATTTTGGGTAATAAAGTATCGATTGAAATTGTTTTTGAATTGCCCTCGGTGCGTACAGAAATACTACGAGGTGATCGCTATTTGGCCTGTGCTTTTACAGCAATTACTCCCATCGATGAAAATCACTGCGAAGTCCATCAAAGTTTATACTATACGATTCCTTGGTTGGCATTTTTAACCCCTCTTTTGCGTTATTTAACTCTACAATTCCTCAAACAGGATCGCGATGTGGTGATTAAACAACAGGAAGGACTTAGTTATCATCCGGCTTTGATGTTAATTGATGATGCCGATACCCAGGCCAAATGGTATTATCGCCTCAAGCAAGAATACGAAAAATCTCAAGCAGAAAAACGGGATTTTGTCAACCCCATTAAAGCACAAATTTTACGGTGGCGCAGTTAGAATTTGATCATTTTATGACTGGACTTCCCCTTTGACAAAAGGTCATAACCTGTGCTGTAGGAGGGATTAAGAGAATTTCTGATGTCCTCTTACTGGGTACAAATCAGGGAAACCTTTCATAAATCTAAGGCTTTCTCTAAGTCTAATCATTGTCCTAAACTATGGCCACAAGTCTCGCCATTAAATCCTCTTGCTGTGGCTAATTTTGATAATATCATCGGGTAATTTTGAGAGGTTGCCAAGGGTTCTTTTTTTGACTTGATCTCCTTTTTAGCAAATATGATCCATCCCTGTCTATTAAGAAATATTACAATAAACATGGGTACGTTAAGAAAAGTTAACGGGTTTATCCATTGTAGTGACGAAAAAATTAACGGATTGACCGCAGGGATTGCCTATCAGCAATTCACAAACCGGGGGATTTTAATCGCTTTGGTTGTCGCTATTTTAGGAGGTGCGGCTAAACTTTTTGGTTTTTTCCCTCCCATTAATCTTTTGATAAAATTCCTTGTAAAAAAGCGGTAGTTTTTAAATCAATCCCTGTAATTGCCGTGCCAACAACTACCGAATATGCACCAACTTCGAGGGCTTTTTTTGCTTCTGTTGGAGTCGATATTCCTCCTTCACAGATAACAGGAACTGATAACTTATTAACTAATTCTTCTAGGAAAGAAAAACTCGGCGGTGGTAGATTTTTAGTTGCTTCTGTGTAACCGTAAAGAGTTGTACCGACAATATCAGCACCGGCTGCCACGGCATAAATAGCACTTTCGATCGAGTCTATATCTGCCATGACTAATTTACCAGTTTCCTGATGAATACGATCGATAATTGTGGCTAAATTTTCATCATTAGGACGCTTTCTTGGGGTAGCATCCAAGGCAATGATATCGGCACCCGCATCGGCAATAGCGAGAGCATCTTGATATTTGGGAGTAATATATACCGAACAATCGCGATAATTGCGTTTCCAGAGCCCAATTATCGGTATATCCGGCAATTGTTGACGGGTGGCTTTCAGATGAGTGGGACTATCAATTCTGACCCCACAAGCACCCCTATCCACGCAAGCATGAGCCATGGCGGCAATAATTACAGGATCGTGCAGAGATGACTCCACTGGCGCTTGACAGGAGACGATTAAACCCGATTTTAAGGTTTCTATTCGCATAAACTGGGGTGTAGGGTGTGGGAAGTGGGGTAGTGGGGAAGTGGGGTAGTGGGGTGTAGGGAGAAGCTTTTTTCAGTGATTAGTAAACAGTAAACAGTAATCAGTGAACTGAAAACTCACATCTGATAACTGATAACTGATAACTGATAACTGATAACTGATAACTAACCCCACCAACAAACTTTTTGCCGCAAACCTTACTTATAAGCAGCAATACACTGTTCAACTAAAGCGGTTACTGCGTCCACATCTTTCCAACCGAGAATTTCTGTGACTTTTTTCTCTAGATTCTTATAGGTTTTGAAAAACTCGGCGATTTCCTGCAAGCGATGGGGAGAGACATCTTTGAGGGATTTTACCTCAGCATAACGAGGATCTTTAGCGGGAACACAGAGAATTTTTTCATCGCGATCACCACCATCGATCATTTCTAACATACCAATAGGGCGCGCCGTAATCACACAGCCGGGGAAAGTAGGCTGATCCATGATCACCATACCATCTAAAGGATCGCCGTCATCGGCGAGGGTATTGGGAACAAAACCATAATCACAGGGATATTGTACCGAAGAATAGAGAACGCGATCGAGAGCAAAGGCGTTTAAATCCTTATCAAACTCGTATTTATTCTTACTGCCGGCGGTAATTTCCACTAAAACGTTAATTAAACCTGGTTTCGGTTGGGCAGGAATGCGCGATAAATCCACAAGCTTTCTCCAAATACAAGACAATAGCGCCTTTAGAGTCACCTAAAAGCGCAAGCAAAATTAAAACACACTTTGATTAACTCCGATCCAAATTTTACCCATAAGGGGGATCGGGACGAAGAAAAAAATTTTTATTTTGGCAATCGTCTATCTCAATTCTGTCACCTCATTTGCCTCGTTAGGGAGTAGGATGTGTTACCGGTAAGGGGTTCTTCGGTATAGTTAGGCGTGGAGTTATATCCAATCGCTAACAAGGGTAACGTTAGGGTCAGAATTGCGATCATGGTTCCGAGTAAATTGGCCCACCTATGACTAGGAGGTTCGGAAGTCTTCCCTGACGGGTTGCTTGATTCCATAAAGGGGTCGTGTTGAACTCGACAAGTAAAGAATACGAGAGATGTATAGAGCAGTCAGCCATTGGCCTTGAGCTTTTGGCAAATTACTGCTATTTTTTGCTTTTGAGCTTGGTTAACGTCTCGTTAAAAAGCGAAACATTAACAGCAATACTCTCCCTACTAATTATATTTTACCAATTCTTTTCCAAGAGTTCACTCTGATACTTTTCTTGACGATCTCTCCAGATCATGGTCTGTTGGTTTTTGTCCATGTCATACTAAATCAGTTTTTAATAACTGGATTTAGTATCAATCCACAAAAAAAAATGTCTGAAAGGCTTAAACCTTAAGCGATCCAAACATTTTTTCATTGCAATCGGAGGGTGATATTGACTTTATGTCTTAACTTCGAGCTTACGATAGAAACTTGGCTGTTAATGTAGCCTATTTAACCAAAATATCGATTTTTTGCTTATTTATCGGGATAGAAAATGACCTTTTCTTAAAATTATCGGAGTTTAGAGACAATTGGTTAGCTAATCTCCCAATAAGCCAGGCCCCAGAGACCAGCAAGGCATCCGTCAGGGACGGCGATCAGGGCAAGTGGAGTTAATCTACCAATATGGATATCATAACTCGATCGAGGGAGAAAAGC
This sequence comes from Microcystis sp. M53598_WE2, assembly GCF_030067735.1. Classification (NCBI taxonomy): domain Bacteria; kingdom Bacillati; phylum Cyanobacteriota; class Cyanophyceae; order Chroococcales; family Microcystaceae; genus Microcystis; species Microcystis sp. M53598_WE2. Next base: position 4,811 of record NZ_JASJFE010000475.1, read on the forward strand.
CAAGAACCTGCGAGAAAATTGCCGATTTCTCCCGGCCAATATTACTGCTCACATCGCCCTAGATCATGCCGTCAGTCATTCTTCAGCGAGAAACCACCTCGCTAGAGGATTCCGATTCTAGGGGGAGAGAGGGTTTAATTATCCCGTGTTTTGTCTCCTCTGGTGTCACTTGACGGATAACCTCCAAAGCTTCCTTGATCATTACTGCCATGGGAACCGCGACAATCACCCCCAGTAAACCGCCCACTCGCGCCCCCGTCAAGACCGAGACCAACACCCAAAAGGGATTTAACCCGGTGACACTGCCCAAA
>NZ_JASJFE010000188.1:0-1979 GCF_030067735.1 Microcystis sp. M53598_WE2
TGTTGGATAAGGTTTTTAGGCTTTTTTGACCTCAAAAAGTGCCTAGCATTGGAGTGATCGGGGGTAAAATTCCTGGACTTTTTCCCTGAAAATTAGGTAATTGACCACCTGAAAATGAGTAAAACCCCACACCCCACACCCCACACCCCACACCCTGCCACCACCGAAAAACTTTTTCAGCAGACCCTAACTATCATTAAACATTGTCATCAGCCATGATCGAAATGACCGCTATTCCGCCGATTTCCCTGAAAAACTATCGTATTGCGGCGATTATTCCCTGTCACAACGAAGAACTAACGATCGCAAAAGTGGTCTCCCAATTCCAAACTTTTTTGCCAGAAGCGGCAATTTATGTCTATAACAACCGCTCTACCGATGATACCGTGACGGAGGCACTCAAAGCTGGGGCGATCGTTCGTCAGGAAATCCAACCGGGAAAAGGCAATGTTGTCCGGCGGATGTTTGCCGATATCGAGGCCGATATCTATATTCTCATCGATGGTGATGATACCTACGAAATTGCGGCAGTACGACGCTTAATTGAACGAATGCTGCGGGAACAATTGGATATGGTCGTCGGTGCGCGTCGGGAAGCGGCAAAATCCTCCCAGGCTTATCGTCCTGGTCATCGCGCCGGTAATCTATTTTTAACAGGATTGGTGAAATTTCTGTTTGGAGCGCGTTTAATCGATATGCTCTCCGGTTATCGCGTCTTTTCTCGTCGTTTCGTCAAATCTTTTCCCGCTTTGTCCAATGGTTTCGAGATTGAAACCGAGTTAACTATCCACGCTTTAGAATTAAAAATTCCCTTCGCTGAAGAACCAACCCTCTACGGGGAACGTCCCGAAGGTTCCCAAAGTAAGTTAAAAACCTTTCAAGATGGCTGGCGAGTATTGGGAACCGCTATCTTACTTTTTAAAGAAATTCGTCCTTTTCTCTTTTTTAGCCTTGTCTCGCTAATTTTGGCGGTTATTTCCCTCCTCTTAGCGATCCCCGTCCTGTTTGAATACCTCGAAACTGGCTTAGTACCACGTTTTCCCACCGCTATTTTATCGGCCTCGATCATGCTTTTAGCCTTTTTAAGTTTGACCTGTGGCATGATCCTCGATTCCGTCTCCCGGGGACGAAAAGAGATGAAACGAATGGCTTATCTAGCTAACAGTTGGCTGAAAGGTTAGGGGGAAAAAGTTCGCTAAACATACAGGTCTAGGTCACATCTGGGGTTAAACCGTCTCTAACCGTTGCAGCACGGAGGAGGGTTTTTTGTCAATAAATTCCGCCGGCGAAATTTGATATTTAATCAGATTGGCTAATTCCTGTAGTTGGCTGATGGCTTCCGCACCTTCGAGTTTCATTAACTCTCGATCATCGCGCATTTCTGTCCAGGTGATGCCGTAATCGGACACGAGAAACCGAATTAGATGGGTTTCACCCAATCCCACCATAAAAGATGCGCTATTCATTTGACCACCACAGGTGTAGCAGGACGCTAGATAACCTTGATTTTCTAAGGCGATCGCTAAAGCCTGTAAATCCATGACCAAGTCTTTGACTAGTTGGCGATGCTGTTCTGCAAGTCGTTTAAACACAATGTTCCTCCTGATAACACTCCTCAACTATAAAACCTTAACACTTTTTTAAGATTCTTTTTTGAGAAAATAAGGTAGATGAACCAGGTTTTTTTACGGATGTTAAGTAACAAAATGTAAAGAACCCGATACCTAGAGTAGCGTGAATTCCTGATATCGCCAAGTATGTGTAAGTACAAAGATACCAGTTTATCCGTCTTTCCACCCCCTCGATCCCAACTATTCCCATCATGCCTATTTTTAAAGTTTAAGATCCGGTTTCGACAAAAAAGTTCGCAAATCTAGGTTGACAATTACATAAACCTATGCTTCTATGCCGGATGCGGAGGGAGGGGAGCTTTTTTCAGTGTTGCCAAAGGCACGGCGTAGCCGTCCAGTAAACAGTAA